>NZ_LT629702.1:6457500-6727286 GCF_900103345.1 Pseudomonas azotoformans | reverse complement strand
GGCTTTAGGCAAGATGGCCAAGAAATTGTCGCGTGCCACTTTTGTGCGCAACGTCCTCAGGCAGTGCATCGAGGAAAGGCTCGAAGCGACGCATTTCCTTACCCAGCTTGTTGAAGCGCCCGACGACGTCAGAGCCCAGCATGAACCGCTCCGGGAAACGCTCCACCAGCGTTACCCACTCCGGACGAGGATGGCCTCTGTCATCCAGCAAATACGGCGTAAGCATGCTCCAGGACAGGTCGATGTACAGGTTGGGATACGCCTCCAGCATGCGGCTCAAGGTGGGCAGCAAAAAGTCCATCTGCACCTGGTGACGGTGGATTTCCTTGCTGGTGCCAGCATGGGCCCAGATAAAGCGGTGTGCGGATGGTTGCGCAGTGGCTCTTCGACTTCAGCCAGGTACAGCGGGTTGCGCTCGCGTTTGGAGGTGATATTGGAGTGCAGCATCACCGGCAGGTCATTTTCTGCCGCCAGGTGATAAATGCGGTCATGGCTTCGTTATTGGCCCGTGGTGTGTCGCCGGCGGTGATGGCCGTGAGGTCGTCATGACGGTAAAGACCTCGCCGATGCCCTGCCACAGCCCTGGTTGAGATCGAGCATACGTTGGATATGGGCGTCCGAGTTCTTGTCGTTGGGGTTGAAGCCGGACAGGAACGGATGAAAATGCTCGCGTTGCTCAGGGTCAGTTTGTTGACCGCTGCGGCCACGATCACATCGGTCGCGCTGTACCAATAGGCATCGGCGTCATCACCGGCGTAATAGCGCGGGCGCTTGGGTTCATCCTCGTGCCATTTCTTCGCGACCGGAATGCCGGAAATCATTACATGCTCGATGCGGTTGTCGGCCATGGCCTTGAGCAGCTTGTCCATGCCCGCCGTTTCCTGGAAGAAATCCACGTAATGCAGGTGCGCATCGCTGTAGGCATAGTCGCGGGCCTGCGCGGCAAGGCTGCCGCGGCGAACAACAGGGCAAGGGTCAGGCGAGTCCAGGGCACGTTAACACCTCGATAGGGGCTGATACGGGTAGACCTTGAACGCCTTGCCAGGGTTCATCCGGCAAAAAACGCGGAACATCGAAGTGCCAGCATGCTCTATAACTGCATGACCTTCATCCTGCCACCCTGTGAGGTTTGCCATGCCTGTTACCGTAAACACCCTGAACCAGGACAACTTTCGCCACAGCCTCAACATCAACAACCATGAGTTGTTCACCGACCTGCCCAAGAGCCTCGGCGGCGACGATTCAGCGCCCTCCCCCCATGACTACTTCGACGCCGCCCTGGCCTCGTGCAAAGCCCTGACCCTCAAGCTCTACGCCCAGAAAAAAGGTATCCCCCTCACCGGCTGACCGTGGAGGTCACCCATGACGCCGCCGAAGAGCAAAAGGGCAAATACACACTCAACGTCAAGCTCACCCTCAAGGCGTGCTCACCGACGACCAGCGCGATGAGCTGCACCGCGTGCGGATCGCTGCCCGGTGCACAAGCTGATGACCACCGCCGAGATCAGCATCGACACCAAACTGTCGGAGGCGCCTTCAGCCAATAGCGGCAACCTCCCGTGGAGCGGGTTATGCTCAGCAGCATCCAACCCGCTCAGACTGGGACGCACCATGACCACCCTCACCGTGATCCGCCCTCGCCCCGAAGACGTCGAAGGCCAACCGATCCTGCGGCCCGCTGCCGTCGCGGGAATGCCGCAGCGTCGGGCCTTTTGTATTTTTCGACCATATGCTGCTGACCCGCTACGCGCCGGGTCACGGCATGAATATCCGTCAACACCCGCATATCGGGCTGTCGACCCTCACGTACCTGTTTGAGGGCGCGCTGCAGCACAAGGACAGCCTGGCTCGGACCAGGTTGTGCAGGCGGGTGATGTGAGCTGGATGACCGCCGGCAGCGCGATTGCCCACGTCGAACGCACACCCGAGGCGCTCAAGGCCAGTGGTTTCAGCCTGCATGGGCTGCAAGTATGGTTGGCATCACCCAAAGACCACGAGACGGGGCCGGGGCATTACAGCCATCACCCGGCGGCGAGTCTGCCGGTGAGTGACAACCTGGGCGTGCAGATACGCCTGATCGCGGGCAACGGTTCTGCCTCAAGTCACCGGTGCCGGTGCTGTCGCCCACCTTGTATGCCGAGGTGCAGATGCAAACGGCCACAACCCTGCTGATTCCGGATGAGCATGAGGAACGCGCGGTGTATGTGCTGGCGGGTGACGCCCAGTTGGACGGCGAGGCGCTTGAAGTGCACAGCCTGGTGGTATTGCCGGCCGGGCAGGAGATGACGTTGTTTTCGGACAGTGATTGCCACTTGGTGGTATTTGGCGGCGCGCCGCTGGATGGGCCACGGCGGATCAACTGGAATTTTGTCGCGAGTGACCCGGCGGTGATCGAGCAGGCCAGGCAGCGCTGGGCGGCCGGGGATTGGCCGACGGTGCCGGGGGAGTCTGAAAGGATTGAGTTGCCAGTGAGATAGCCATCGGGGGCAAGCCCCCTCCCACATTTGATCAGTGATTGCATCCAAGTGTGGGAGGGGGCTTGCCCCCGATTAGGCCCGGACAGGCGCTGAAGAATCAGCCCTTGAACACTTCATCCAGCAAGTTGTGCATCGACTGGAACGCGCGCGTGGCGGTCTTGGCGTCGTACATCATCTTGCCCGGCACATTCGCATGGGGGTCGGTGAAGGAATGCACCGCGCCGCCATAGCTCAGCAATTGCCAATCCACGCCGGCCGCGTTCATTTCATCTTCGAATGCCGGCAGTTGCGCCTTCGGCACCAATGGGTCGGAAGCACCGTGCAGGACCAATACTGAACCTTGATGTGCTTGGCGCCGTCCGGGTTCTGGGTGTCGATGGTGCCGTGGAACGAGACGGCTGCCTTCAACGGTGCACCGGTCCGCGCCAGTTCCAGCGAGCAGAAGCCGCCAAAACAGAAGCCGAAGGTCGCAAGCTTCGAGGTATCCACCTCGGCCTGGCCCTGCAGTTGCTCAAACGCCGCTTGCATGAGTTTGAGCAGCTTCGGGTTGTCATTCTTCAACGGCATCATCGCAGCGCCGGCTTCATCACCATTCGACGGACGCACGGTCTGCCCGTACAAGTCGGCGATCAGCACCACGTAGCCTTTGCCGGCCACGCTTTTGGCGATCTCTTCGGCACCCGCACTCACGCCCATCCAGTTCGGCGCCATCAACAACCCCGGCAACGGCCCTTGTGGCTGGCATCGAACGCCAGGCGGCTTTCGTAGGACTGGCCATCAATCTGATAGACCACGGAACGTACAGTGACTTGGCTCATCATTTACTCCAGTTGAGGTGCACTATCAATTCGTCGCAACCTGCCCCCTGTAGGAGCGAGCTTGCTCGCGAAAAACTCAAGGGCACCGCATGTATCCAGGATCGGCGCGTTATCGTTGACGTTCTTCGCGAGCAAGCTCGCTCCTACAGTGAAGCGTTAGAACGAAAAAACCCGCCGAAGCGGGTTTTTCTACAGCAGGGTCAAACCGACAGTTCAACCAACAGCTTGTTCAGGCGGCGCACATAAGCGGCCGGGTCCTTCAGGCTGTCGCCGGCGGCCAGGGCTGCCTGGTCGAAGAGGATGTGCGACAGGTCGCCAAAACGCTCTTCGCTCTGCTCACCGTCGAGTTTCTCGATCAGCGGGTGAGCCGGGTTGAATTCGAAGATCGGCTTGGAATCCGGAACCTTCTGCCCGCTGGCTTCGAGGATCTGGCGCATCTGCATGCCCAGGTCCTGCTCGCCGATGGCCAGGATCGCCGGGGAGTCGGTCAGGCGGTGCGACACGCGCACTTCGCTGACTGCATCGCCCAGGGACGCCTTGATCCGCTCGACCAGGCCTTCTTTGGACTTGGCGACTTCCTCGGCTTCTTTCTTCTCTTCTTCGGAGTCCAGGTTACCCAGGTCCAGGTCACCACGGGCCACGTCGACGAAGGATTTGCCGTCGAACTCGTTGAGGTAGCTCATCAGCCACTCATCGATACGGTCGGTCAGCAGCAGCACTTCGATGCCTTTCTTGCGGAAGACTTCCAGGTGCGGGCTGTTCTTGACCTGCGCGTAGGTTTCGCCGGTGAGGTAGTAGATCTTGTCCTGACCCTCCTTGGCGCGGGCCAGGTACTCGGCCAAAGAGACCACCTGCTCGCCGCCCTCTTCGTGCGTCGAGGCAAAACGCAGCAGGCCGGCGATTTTTTCCTTGTTGGCGAAATCTTCCGCCGGGCCTTCTTTCATGACCTGGCCGAAGTTTTTCCAGAAGCCCTTGTATTGCTCGGGCTCGTTCTTCGCCAGCTTTTCCAGCATGTCGAGCACGCGCTTGGTCAGCGCCGACTTCATGGAATCGATGATCGGGTCTTTCTGCAGGATTTCCCGCGACACGTTCAGCGACAGATCGTTGGAGTCGACCACACCCTTGATGAAGCGCAGGTACAGCGGCAGGAACGATTCCGCCTGGTCCATCACGAACACGCGCTGTACGTAGAGCTTCAGGCCTTTCGGCGCTTCACGCTGGTACAGGTCAAACGGAGCACGGGCCGGTACGTAGAGCAGCGAGCTGTACTCCAGCTTGCCTTCGACCTTGTTGTGGCTCCAGCTCAGCGGGTTTTCGTAGTCGTGACCGATGTGCTTGTAGAACTCCTGGTATTCCTCGTCCTTGATCTCGGTACGCGGACGGGTCCACAGCGCGCTGGCGCGGTTGACCACTTCCCATTCCTGGGCAGGCGCGTCTTCGCCTTCGGCTGCCGCTTGCTCTTTCGGCAGTTCGATCGGCAGAGCGATGTGGTCGGAGTATTTCTTGACGATGTTGCGCAGGCGCCAGCCATCGGCGAATTCGTCTTCACCGGACTTCAGGTGCAGGACGATACGGGTACCACGGTCAGCCTTGTCGACGGTGGCGATCTCGAATTCGCCCTCGCCTTTGGAGGACCAGTGCACGCCTTCGCTGGCATCGAGGCCGGCACGGCGGCTGAACACTTCAACCTGGTCGGCAACGATAAAGGCCGAATAGAAGCCCACGCCGAATTGACCGATCAGGTGCGAATCTTTCTTCTGGTCGCCCGAGAGGTTTTTCATGAAATCGGCGGTGCCGGACTTGGCGATGGTGCCCAGGTGGGCGATCGCATCGTCACGGCTCATACCGATACCGTTGTCTTCGATCGTGACGGTCTTGGCGTCCTTGTCGAAGCTCACGCGGATCTTCAGTTCGGCGCCACCTTCCAGCAACTCAGGCTTGGACAGGGCTTCGAAACGTAATTTGTCGACAGCGTCAGAGGCGTTCGAGATCAATTCGCGAAGGAAGATTTCCTTGTTGGAATACAGCGAATGGATCATGAGGTGCAGCAGTTGCTTCACCTCGGTCTGGAAGCCCAGGGTTTCCTTTTGAGTTTCCACACTCATGGTCATCAAACTCCAATTGGATGGCAGTGGCCGCGCCCTAGAGGGTTAGCGGCGGGTTGTCATCAAAGTTGGGGGCTAAGACCAGGATTTCAAGGGTGGCCTGGTTCCTCGATCTTAAAATGCGCGCGGGCCGTGGCGATGGGCTCTGCCGCCGTGCTCTGCCAGGCGGTGATCGCTACGTTCGCCACCCGCCGGCCCTGGCGCCATACTTGGCATTTGGCGTAGGTGTCGCGAAATTGACCGGTGCGCAGGTAATCCAGGGAAAAGTCGATGATTTTCGGGATGCCCGGCGAACCCGTGAACACCAGCAGGTGCAGCGCCGCCGACAGCTCCATGAAGCCTGCGATCACCCCGCCGTGCAGCGCCGGCAATATCGGGTTACCAATATTGTCCTTGTTGGCCGGCAGGCGAAACAGCAGCTCATCCCCCAGCCGGGTGCATTCGATGCCGATCAGCTTGGCGTAGGGGATCAGGTTGAGCAGCGCTGCGTAATCGCCGCGCCCGTGGGCCTGCTCCAGGCGGGTCTTGAATCGGTGCGTCATGCCTGCTCTCCCTTGATCGTGCTGCCCAGTCCTTGTGTGCCCTTGAGGCGTTTGCCCATGCGCATGAATGTACCGACGACATGGGCGATGGGTTGCTGCGGGTCATCCTGGTAGGCGAAGCCACGGGTGAAGATCACGTCGGTGGTCACCCGGTAGCATTGGGCGAAGCCGTACACCGGTTTGTGTGGGGTAGCGGGATGCATGTAGTCGACGCGCAGGTCGAGGGTCGGGCACACCTCAAATTCCGGCAATACGCACAGGGTGGCCATGCCGCAGGCGGTGTCCATCAGGGAGGTCAGCGCGCCACCGTGAATCACCCCCGATTGGGGATCGCCGACCAGATGGGGCGCATACGGCATGATCAGCGTGATGCCCTCCTCGCTGGCCTGATGAGCGGTAATGCCCAGCACCTGACAGTGGCGCAAGGCCGAAACAAAGCGTGTCGCACGCTCTAACAGGGGATTTTCGGTCATTCGTTCCAGACTCTTATTAGTGTTGATCCGCAGAATGGTCGACAGGGCAAAAGTTCCTGTTAGTCAGCGATTTATATATCTACCGAATAAAAGGAACTAATGCCGAACCGCCATGCTCGAAAGGCCAGTAGATATCTTCAATAAGGAGAAACACCCATGCGCAAGACTTTAGCTATTTCCATGATGCTGGCCGCTGCCCTCGGCCTGGCTGCCTGCGACAAGAAATCCGAAGACAAAGCCCAAGACGCTGCAGCCCATTCTGAGCAAGCTCAGAAAGATATGGCCAAGGCTCAGGATAAAGTGAACGACGCGGCGAAAGAAAACGCCGAAGCTGCCAAAGCTCAGGCTGAATCGAACCAGGCCGCCGCAAAAGAAGCAGCACCTGCTACCGGTTCTTGAGACCGCGGTTTGAAGTAGCTTCGCCGCAAAAAGAAAGCCCGCTTAGATAGCGGGCTTTACTTTGTCTGGTGTTTTTTTACCTGAGGGTTTGATCAAACCGCGTCTTTAACCGGTTCCGACAGCGGCGTATCCGTCTGGGTAAACACCATCACTTGCAGCACGTCGGAATGAAACTCCCGCCGATACAGCACCAACACCACCCCAGCACTCATCAACATGAATAGCCAGGGGCTGACAAACCACGCCAGCATGGTCATGCCGAAATAATAAGAACGCAGGCCTAAGTTGAACTGGTTGGCGGCCATGGAGATGACTCGCGCCGCACGTAGAGCAAATGCCTTGCGCTCCTGCTCCGACACGTCCCGCTCGCCGATCATCGGCGCCGAGCCGACCAGCACCGCCGCGAAGTTGTACTGGCGCATGCACCAACTGAACGTGAAAAACGCATAGACGAACACCAGTGCCAGGCACAGCAGCTTGATCTCCGACATGCCTTGGGACGCCTGTTGCACCATCGGTATGTCCGCCAGCAACGACACCGCCCGCTCTGAAGCACCCAACACTGTGAGAATGCCGGCGAGGATGATCAGCGTGCTGGAGGCGAAGAACGAAGCGTTGCGCTCAAGGTTGCCGATCACACTGGCGTCGGCGATGCGGTTGTCGCGCAGCAGCATGCGGCGCATCCAGTCTTCGCGGTACAGGTGCAGCACGCTGGCGAGGCAGGCCGTGTCACGGGCCTTCCAAATGGCGTATCGGGTATAGCCGCCCCAGCAAAGGGCGAACCACAGGGCGGCAAGCAGGTGGATCTGATTGGTTTCGATGAACGACATGCGGGTCCTTTGCAGAAAGAGGGCTGAAACGCTTTTGCGTCAGTTCGACGTTAGTGCACAGAAAAAGACACTGCCGTTCACCCATAAAAAAAGCCCCATATCGATTGATACGGGGCATTTCAGTACAGCGGGAAACAGGGGTTTATGCGATAGCTTCGCTGCGCTTGCCGAGCATCCGATCAACCCCGAACGCCACGACCAGCGTCATCACTGACGGCACCAGCCACGCCAGACCCTGCTCGCTCAATGGCAGGTTCGCCAGTGGCGAAGGCATCCAGCCCGCCAAGCCAGCGCCCTTGAGCGCATCGATGCAGCCAAAGATGAACGACACCAGCATCACCGGGCCAACGATACGCCCCTGCTCCTGCCAGAAGTCTTTGCAGAAACTCAGCGCCACCAGCACGATGCACGGCGGGTAGATCGCGGTCAGCACCGGGATCGAGAAGGCAATCAGCTTGGTCAGGCCCAGGTTCGACACGAACAACGAGAACAGCGCCAGGATCACCACCAGGGTCTTGTAGGACAGCGGCAGGATTTTGCTGAAGTACTCGGCGCAGGCACAGGTCAGGCCCACCGCGGTCACCAGGCACGCCAGGGAAATCAGCACAGCCAGGAAGCCGCTGCCCAGGGAGCCAAAGGTGTGTTGCACATAGGCGTGCAGCACCGCAGCACCGTTAGTGGCACCGGCAGCCACGGCATGGCTGCCCGAACCCAGGCGGAACAGGCTGAAGTACACCAGGGCCAGGCCGACGCCCGCGATCAATCCAGCGATGATTGCGTAACGGGTGATCAGCTTGGGCGATTCGACGCCACGGGAGCGAATCGCGTTGACGATCACGATACCGAACACCAGCGCGCCCAGGGTATCCATGGTCAGGTAACCCTGGATAAAGCCTTGGGAAAACGGTGCGGCTACGTATTCCGGGGTAGCGACGCCCACGTCACCGGCCGGCAAGGCAAACGCGGCAATACCGAGGATGGCCAGGGCGATGATCTTCAACGGTGCGAGGAAACGCCCCACCGTGTCCAGCAGCCGACCTGGGTACAGGGAGACAAAGAACACCACCAGGAAGTACACCGAGCTGTAGAGGAACAGCGCCAGCGGGCTTTCGCCGGTCAGCGGCGCCAGGCCCACTTCGAAGGACACGGTCGCGGTACGCGGGGTAGCGAACAGCGGCCCTACCGCCAGATACGCCGCCGCCGCCAGCAGGCCACCGGCGATCTTGCCGATCGGGCTGCTCAACGCGTCCATGCCACCACCGACCTTGGCCAGGGCGATCACGGTGACCACCGGCAAACCCACGGCGGTGATCAGGAAGCCCAACGCTGCCATCCAGACATGAGGCCCGGACTGCAAACCAACGATAGGCGGGAAGATGATGTTGCCGGCACCCACGAACAGGGCAAAAGTCATAAAGCCCAGCGCCAGGATGTCCTGGCTTTTCAACACTTTCATTTGAGGAAATACCACACTACTGAATCGGAATTTAGAGAGGGATTCCCTATGGATGAGGGAAATGCTGCCGGCCCTTATGGCGGCCGACCGGTCTAGCGCGAGGCTTCCTTTTGGGATGCACACGCATAAAGAGGCGGCTAGGTTACAGAAATTGGCTGACGAACGCACTGTTGCGGGGCGTACTGTCCGATAAGCGACATTCAAATGTCGCGTTTTCATATCTAAATATTGAAATGCAATCGAATGTGGGAGCGGGCTTGCTCGCGAATGCGGTGGGTCAGCACTGAATGCATCAACTGATACACCGCATTCGCGAGCAAGCCCGCTCCCACATTTTGATCTTCAGCAACCTGCAGAACGCACAAAGGCCACCCGAAGGTGGCCTTTGTGTTGGTACGGCGTCAACTAAGCATGGAGCTTACTTGACAGCCCAACCGGTCAGCTCGGCCAGGGCCTTGCCGATGTCTGCCAGCGAACGCACGGTTTTAACGCCTGCGTCTTGCAGCGCAGCGAATTTCTCGTCTGCAGTGCCTTTGCCGCCAGAGATGATTGCGCCAGCATGGCCCATGCGCTTGCCCGCAGGGGCAGTCACACCAGCGATGTAGGAAACAACCGGCTTGGTTACGTGGGCCTTGATGTAGGCAGCCGCTTCTTCTTCAGCCGAACCGCCGATCTCACCGATCATCACGATCGCTTCGGTCTTCGGGTCTTCCTGGAACAGCTTCAGGATGTCGATGAAGTTGGAGCCTGGGATCGGGTCACCGCCGATGCCGACGCAAGTCGACTGACCGAAACCGGCGTCAGTGGTCTGCTTCACAGCTTCGTAGGTCAGGGTGCCGGAACGGGAAACGATACCGACTTTGCCTGGCAAGTGAATGTGACCTGGCATGATGCCGATCTTGCATTCGCCTGGAGTGATCACGCCTGGGCAGTTAGGGCCGATCAGGGTAACACCCAGTTCGTCGCACTTAACTTTAGCGTCCAGCATGTCCAGGGTAGGAATGCCTTCGGTGATGCAGACGATCAGCTTGATGCCGCCGAATGCCGCTTCCAGGATGGAGTCCTTGCAGAAAGGAGCTGGAACGTAGATCACGCTGGCGGTGGCGCCAGTGGCAGCTACAGCGTCTTTCACGGTGTTGAACACTGGCAGGCCCAGGTGCTCGGTGCCGCCTTTGCCTGGCGTTACGCCGCCAACCATCTTGGTGCCGTATTCGATGGCTTGCTGGGTGTGGAAACTACCTTGCGAACCGGTAATACCCTGGCAGATAACTTTGGTGTCTTTATTGATCAGGACGCTCATTATTTGCCCTCCGCAGCTTTGACAACTTGTTGAGCAGCGTCGGTCAGGCTGGTAGCCGCGATGATGTTCAAACCGCTTTCTGCCAGTACTTTAGCGCCCAGTTCAGCGTTGTTACCTTCAAGGCGAACAACAACCGGGATTTTAACGCCGACTTCTTTCACTGCACCGATGATGCCTTCGGCAATCATGTCGCAACGAACGATGCCGCCGAAGATGTTGACCAGTACTGCAGCGACGTTGGAGTCGGACAGGATGATCTTGAACGCTTCGGTCACGCGTTCTTTGGTAGCACCACCGCCCACGTCGAGGAAGTTGGCTGGTTTGCCGCCATGCAGGTTGACGATGTCCATGGTACCCATGGCCAGGCCGGCACCGTTGACCATGCAGCCGATGTTGCCTTCCAGGGCTACGTAGTTCAGTTCGAACTTGGCAGCGTGCGCTTCCCGCGGATCGTCTTGCGACGGATCGTGGAAAGTCTTCAGCTTAGGCTGACGGTACATGGCGTTGGCGTCGATGTTGATCTTGGCGTCCAGGCAGTGCAGATCGCCGTCAGCCTTGATCACCAGCGGGTTCACTTCCAGCAGGGCCAGATCGTGATCCTGGAACAGTTTGGCCAGACCGACGAAGATCTTGGCGAACTGGGCAACTTGCTTGCCTTCCAGGCCCAGCTGGAAAGCCAGCTCACGACCCTGGAACGGCTGAGCGCCAACCAGTGGATCGATAGTGGCTTTCAGAATTTTTTCTGGGGTTTCGTGAGCGATCTTCTCGATGTCCACGCCACCTTCGGTGGAAGCCATGAACACGATGCGACGGCTCGAACGGTCAACGACAGCGCCCAGGTACAGCTCTTTAGCGATATCAGTGCACGATTCAACCAGGATCTTGGTGACTGGCTGGCCATTGGCATCAGTCTGGTAAGTCACCAGACGCTTGCCCAGCCACTGCTGTGCGAAGGCCTTGGCGTCTTCTTTGCTGCGAACCAGCTTAACGCCGCCCGCTTTACCGCGACCACCGGCGTGGACCTGGGCTTTGACAACCCACTCGCTGCCGCCGATTTTGTCGCAAGCTTCTGCTGCTGCTTCCGGGGTGTCTACTGCGTAGCCCTTGGAAACTGGCAGGCCGTATTCAGCGAACAGCTGCTTACCCTGATACTCGTGAAGATTCATGCTTTTTACCGTCTTCGTTAGGTACTGCGCATTCGGCGCTGCGCTCATTATGAGTGCCGCGCCACCTGTGACTGCTGCTTGCGCAACTTGCGGGGCTCAAGGCCCGTAAAGCTGCGCAAGGCTGCGTCCAGCGGATATTCCGCGGTGAGTCTTGCGCGCAAGGCTCACGACGGGCAACTCCGCCGTGGTTTCTTATTATCTCGCTTAGCGCTTCTTGCGGTTGGCGATGTGGATGGCGCCGCCATTCACTGCCAACGCTGCTTCGTGCAACGCTTCGGACAGGGTCGGATGGGAGAAGACCATCATGCCCAGGTCCTCGGCACTGGTGCCGAATTCCATACCGATTGCGCCTTGCTGAACCAGTTCTGCAGCGCTCGGGCCAATCACGTGGACGCCCAATACGCGGTCAGTCTTGGCATCAGCGATGACTTTGACAAAACCACCGGTGTCGTTGGCTGCCATGGCACGGCCAGAAGCGGCAAACGGGAAGGTGCCGACGTTAACTTCAACGCCTTCAGCTTTCAACTGCTGTTCGTTCTTGCCGACCCATGCAATTTCCGGGTGGGTGTAGATAACCGATGGGATCAGGTCGTAGTTCATCTGGGTTTTGTGACCCTTGATGCGCTCGACAACCATGATGCCTTCTTCGGAAGCCTTGTGCGCCAGCATCATGCCGCGCACCACGTCGCCGATGGCGTACACGCCAGGCACGGTGGTCGCGCAGTGATCGTCAACATGCACGTAGCCGCGCTCGTCGAGGGTCACGCCGCTGTCAGCGGCCAGCAGGTCGGTGGTCACTGGACGGCGACCAACGGCTACGATCAGCTTGTCGAAAGTGATGGTTTTTTCGCCATCCTTGTCGGTGTAGTTGACCACAACTTCTTCGCCGTTGACTTTCGAGCCGGTGACGCGAGCGCCCAGCTTGATGTCCAGACCTTGTTTGGTCAGGGTTTTCAGCGCTTCCTTGGAAACGGCAGTGTCGGCAGCCAGCAGGAACGTGTCCAGGGCTTCCAGCACAGTCACTTCAGCACCCAGACGGGACCATACCGAACCCAGTTCAAGGCCGATCACGCCGGCGCCGATCACGCCCAGACGTTTTGGAACCGATTGGAATTCCAGGGCGCCGGTCGAATCAACGATCACGTTGTTGTCGACTGGAGCAGGTGGAATATCGATTGGGCGCGAACCTGGAGCCAGGATCACGTTTTCGGCTTCGATGATTTCGGTCGAACCGTCTGGCTTGGTGATTTCAACTTTCTTGCCGGCCAGCAGCTTGCCGTGGCCTTGCAGGGAAGTCACGCCGTTGGCCTTGAACAAGGTGGCAACGCCGGAGGTCAGGCCTTTAACGATGTTGGCTTTACGGCCGACCATTGCTGGCACGTCCATGGTCACGCCAGCGTGGTTGATGCCGTGGATCGCGAAACCGTCCTGGGCTTCGTGGAATTTCCAGGAGCTGTCCAGCAGCGCCTTGGAAGGAATGCAACCGACGTTCAGGCAAGTACCGCCCAGCGCCAGTTTGCCTTCCTTGTCGGTGTATTTTTCGATGCAAGCAGTCGAGAGGCCCAGTTGTGCGGCCTTGATAGCGGCAACGTAGCCGCCAGGACCTGCACCAATCACTACGACGTCAAATTTCTGTGTCATGAAAATAGATCCTCTATTTGCGACAAGCTTTTAGCCGCAAGCTGCAAGCCAAGCTGCTTTTTCTTACAGCTTGTAGCTCGCAACTTGCAGCTGCTTCAATCAGATATCCAGCAACAGACGAGCCGGGTCTTCCAGCAGGTTCTTGATGGTCACCAGGAAAGTCACGGCTTCTTTACCATCGATCAGGCGGTGATCGTAAGACAGCGCCAGGTACATCATCGGGCGGATCACGACCTGGCCGTTGATGGCCATAGGACGCTGGATGATGTTGTGCATGCCCAGGATCGCGGCTTGTGGCGGGTTGACGATCGGGGTCGACATCATCGAACCGAAGGTACCACCGTTGGTGATGGTGAAGGTACCGCCGGTCATCTCGTCGATGGTCAGCTTGCCGTCACGGGCTTTCTTGCCAAAAGTGGCGATGCCGCCTTCGATTTCAGCCAGGCTCATCAGCTCGGCGTTACGCAGTACAGGAACCACCAGGCCACGGTCGCTGGACACGGCAACGCCGACGTCTGCGTAGCCATGGTAAACGATGTCGTTGCCGTCGATGGAAGCGTTGACTGCCGGGAAGCGTTTCAGCGCTTCGGTGGCCGCTTTCACGAAGAAGGACATGAAGCCCAGGCGCACGCCGTTGTGGGACTTCTCGAACAGATCCTTGTACTTCGAACGCAGAGCCATGACTTCGGTCATGTCGACTTCGTTGAAGGTGGTCAGCATCGCCATGTTCGATTGGGCTTCAACCAGACGCTTGGCCACGGTGGCACGTACGCGGGTCATCGGAACGCGCTTCTCGGTGCGGTCGCCGGCGGCGAACACAGGCGCAGCAGCAGCCGGAGCAGCAGCCTTGGCAGGTGCGGCAGCCGGAGCGTTTTTCTTGGCTTCAACCGCAGCAACCACGTCTTCCTTGGTCACACGGCCGTCTTTGCCGGTGCCTTTGACGGAAGCCAGGTTGATACCGTTCTCTTCAGCCAGCTGACGGGCAGCCGGAGCAGCGATCGGGTCTTCAGCGCCCGCAGCCGGAGCGGCAGCAGGAGCAGCGGCGGCGGCCGGTGCAGCAGCAGGAGCAGCGGCAGCAGCACTGCCCTCTTCGATCGAGCCCAGTACCTGGTTCGACAGAACGGTAGCGCCTTCTTCGGCAACGATTGCGCCCAGCACGCCGTCAGCTTCGGCCAACACTTCCAGCACGACTTTGTCGGTTTCGATGTCGACGATCAGGTCGTCACGCTTTACAGCGTCGCCTGGTTTCTTGTGCCAGGTGGCAACGGTGCCATCGGCAACCGATTCCGGGAATGACGGGGCTTTGATTTCGATAGCCATTATCTGTGGGTCCTTAAAATTCGGTTTCAGTCAGCGCGAAGGCGTTAAACAGTGAAAGCATCTTGCAGCAGTTTTTCCTGCTGCTCGGCGTGCATCGACGCGTAACCACACGCAGGTGCAGCGGAAGCATCACGGCCGGCATATTCCAGGCCCAGGGCCTTGTTGTGGTTGCCGATGCTGCGACGCAGGTGATGCTGGCTGCTGTACCACGCGCCCTGGTTCATCGGTTCTTCCTGGCACCACACCACGTTAGTGAGGTTGGTGTAAGGCGCAATGGCCTCCATCAGGTCGTCTTCCGGGAACGGGTAAAGCTGCTCGATACGCACGATGGCGATGTCTTCGCGGCCTTCGGCACGACGTTTTTCCAGCAGGTCGTAGTAGACCTTGCCGCTGCACAGGACCAGGCGAGTCACCTTGGCCGCGTCCAGCGTGTCGATTTCTGGAATAACGGTCTGGAACGAACCATCAGCCAGATCTTCCAGGGTCGAGATGGCCAATTTATGACGCAGCAGCGACTTCGGTGTCAGCACTACCAGCGGCTTGCGCAGCGGACGGATCACCTGGCGACGCAGCAAGTGGTAGATCTGGGCCGGGGTCGTCGGCACGCACACCTGGATGTTGTGCTCGGCGCAAAGCTGCAGGTAACGCTCCAGACGGGCCGAGGAGTGCTCAGGACCCTGGCCTTCATAACCGTGTGGCAACAGCATGGTCAGACCGCACAGGCGACCCCACTTGTGCTCGCCGCTGGTGATGAACTGGTCGATAACCACTTGGGCACCGTTGGCGAAGTCGCCGAACTGGGCTTCCCAGATCACCAGCGCGTTCGGCGTGGTGGTCGAGTAACCGTATTCGAACGCCAGTACGGCCTCTTCGGACAGGAACGAGTCGTACAGGTCGAAACGTGGCTGGCCTTCGTACAGGTGCTTGAGCGGCACATAGGTGCCAGCGTCTTTCTGGTTGTGCAGAACCGCGTGACGGTGCGAGAACGTACCACGGCCGATGTCCTGGCCGGTCATGCGGATCGGGTGACCTTCGAACGCCAGGGTCGCGTACGCCATGGTTTCGGCGTAACCCCAGTTGATCGGCAGGCCGCCGGCTTGCATCTTCTGACGGTCTTCGTAGATCTTCGCTACCTGGCGCTGAACCACGAAGCCTTCCGGAATTTCCAGCAGCTTGGCCGACAGTTCCTGCAGGGTTTTCAGATCGAACGAGGTGTCGTGACGCGCGGTCCAGGTGTGACCCAGGTACGGACGCCAGTCGACGAACAGCTCTTTGTTCGGCTCTTTGACCAGGCTTTTCACTACGTGCAGACCGTTGTCCAGCGCGTTGCGGTATTCATCGATCTTCGCCTGAACACGTGCATCGTCAACCACGCCGGCCTTGGTCAGGCTTTCGGCGTACAGCTCACGGGTGGTGCGCTGCTTGGTGATCTGCTGGTACATCAACGGCTGGGTGCCGCTTGGTTCGTCGGCTTCGTTGTGACCGCGACGGCGGTAGCAGACCAGGTCGATCACCACGTCACGCTTGAACTGCATGCGGTAGTCGACAGCCAGTTGGGTCACGAACAGCACGGCTTCCGGATCATCGCCATTCACATGGAGGATCGGCGCCTGGATCATCTTGGCAACGTCGGTGGCGTACTCGGTGGAGCGCGCATCCAGCGGGTTGCTGATGGTGAAGCCAACCTGGTTGTTGATGACGATGTGAACAGTACCGCCGGTCTTGAAGCCGCGGGTCTGCGACATCTGGAAGGTTTCCAGGACCACGCCTTGACCGGCGAATGCCGCGTCACCGTGGATGGAAATCGGCAGAACCTTTTCACCGGTGGTGTCGTTACGGCGATCCTGGCGCGCACGGACCGAACCCTCGACCACTGGAGAAACGATTTCCAGGTGGGATGGGTTGAAGGCCATGGCCAGGTGAACTTCACCGCCGGTGGTCATCACGTTGGACGAGAAGCCCTGGTGGTATTTAACGTCACCGGAACCCAGTTCAACTTTCTTCTTGCCTTCGAACTCGTCGAACAGCTCACGCGGGTTCTTGCCGAAGGTGTTGACCAACACGTTCAGGCGACCACGGTGGGCCATGCCGATCACGATTTCCTTGGTGCCGTAGGAACCGGAACGCTGGATCAGCTCGTCGAGCATCGGGATCAGGCTTTCGCCGCCTTCCAGGCCGAAACGCTTGGTGCCCGGGTATTTGGTACCCAGGTATTTTTCCAGGCCTTCGGCAGCGGTGACGCGCTCGAGCAGGTGGCTGCGTACGTCGGCGGACAGCACCGGACGACCACGCACGCCTTCCAGGCGATGCTGGAACCAGTGGCGTTGCTCGGAATCGGTGATGTGCGTGAACTCAGCGCCAATGGTGCGGCAATATGTCTGCTGCAACGCTTCGTGAATTTCGCGTAGGCTCGCTTCCTCTTTGCCGATGAACAGGTCGCCGGCACGGAAGGTCGTATCAAGATCGGCATTGGTCAAGCCGTAATGATTGATCGACAGGTCAGCAGGTGCAGGACGCTGCCAGAGCCCCAGCGGGTCAAGCTGGGCCGCCTGGTGGCCGCGCATCCGGTAGGCCTGGATCAGTCGCAATACTTCAACTTGCTTCTTCTCGTGCTCACTGCTCACGCTGCCGGCGGAAACCGGTTGGGCGCGGCGCTGGTTCTTTGCCAGCAGCACAAACTGATCGCGAATTGTTGCGTGCGATACATCGGTGGCAGCGTTGCCGTCTGAAGACAACGTCTGAAATTTGGTGCGCCATTCTTCTGGCACAGCGTTAGGGTCGTGCAGGTAGAGCTCATAAAGCTCTTCCACATAGGCAGCGTTACCACCTGAAAGATAGCCGCTGTTCCACATGCGCTGCATCACGCTTTCTTGCATGCTTGGTCACCCTCGATTTGGGGACACCACCGGCGAAAACACCGAGTTTGCTTGCAAAAGGCCAAGTGCAGCGACCAAAACAAGCCACTTAGGATCACGCTGATAGTTCGGGTACCAACCCGAATGCCCCTGCTTGTCTCATTTCTTCAAAATAAGAGCCGCGGCTTTGTAAGTCGCTGCTCAAGTTAAAACTACGGCGCCGGTTGAAGCCTGCGCCGTAGCATTTACGGGCACAACGGTCCTGCCTTTACTACAACGTCAGTTACACGCCGCTCTGCAGCAGCATGTTACGGATGTGACCAATGGCCTTAGTCGGGTTCAGGCCTTTGGGACATACGTTGACGCAGTTCATGATCCCGCGGCAGCGGAATACGCTGAACGGGTCATCCAGCGAAGCCAGACGCTCGGACGTCTTGGTGTCACGGCTGTCTGCCAGGAAGCGGTACGCTTGCAGCAGAGCAGCTGGACCCAGGAACTTGTCCGGGTTCCACCAGAAGGACGGGCACGACGTCGAGCAGCAAGCGCACAGGATGCACTCGTACAGACCGTCGAGCTTCTCGCGCTCTTCCGGGGACTGCAGACGCTCGATGGCCGGAGCCGGCGTGTCGTTCTGCAGGAACGGCTTAACTTTCTCGTATTGCTTGTAGAAGATGCTCATATCGACGACCAGGTCACGGATAACCGGCAAACCTGGCAGAGGACGAACGATCAGCTTGTTGCCTTTGACCACGGCGGACAGCGGCGTGATGCACGCCAGGCCGTTTTTGCCGTTGATGTTCATGCCGTCGGAACCGCACACACCTTCACGGCAAGAGCGACGATAGGAGAAACCTTCGTCCTGCTCTTTGATCAGTGCCAGTACATCCAGCACCATCAGGTCTTTACCACCGGTATCGACCTGGAATTCCTGCATGAACGGCGCAGCGTCCTGATCAGGGTTGTAGCGATAAACACTGACTTTCAACATGGCAGCCACCCTTAGTAAGTCCGAATCTTCGGTTCAAACGTCGGAACCGTCTTCGGCGAGAAGTTCACGGCACGCTTGGTCACGCGCTTGTCACCCGGGAAGTACAGGGTGTGGCACAACCAGTTTTCGTCGTCGCGATCTTCAAAGTCTTCACGGGCGTGGGCACCACGGGATTCCTTACGAACCTCGGCAGCGATTGCAGTCGCTTCGGCCACTTCCAGCAGGTTCTGCAGCTCAAGGGCTTCGATACGAGCGGTGTTGAACGCCTGGCTCTTATCGTTGATCTTGACGTTGGCGATACGCTTGCGCAGATCGGCCAGCTGGGCAATACCCTTCTGCATGTATTCGCCGGTACGGAACACACCGAAGTAGTTCTGCATGCAGCTTTGCAGCTCGCGACGCAGGGTTGCCACGTCTTCGCCATCAGTGCGCTCGTTCAGAGCGTTCAGACGGGCCAGTGCAGCCTCAATGTTGGCGTCGGTGGCGTCATCGTATTCGATGCCGTCGGTCAGCGCTTTTTCCAGGTGCAGGCCAGCAGCACGGCCGAAGACCACCAGGTCGAGCAGCGAGTTGCCGCCCAGGCGGTTGGCACCGTGAACCGATACGCAGGCCACTTCGCCTACGGCGAACAGACCGTGGATGATTTCATCCTGGCCTTCAGCGTTCTGGGTGATCGCCTGGCCATGGATGTTGGTCGGCACGCCGCCCATCATATAGTGGCAAGTCGGAACAACCGGAACCGGGGCAACTACCGGGTCAACGTGAGCAAACGTCTTGGACAGCTCGCAGATACCTGGCAGGCGGCTGTGCAGTACTTCTTCACCCAGGTGATCGAGCTTCAGCAGTACGTGGTCGCCATTCGGGCCACAGCCGTTGCCGGCGATGATCTCTTTAACCATCGAACGAGCCACAACGTCACGACCGGCCAGGTCTTTCGCGTTCGGCGCATAACGCTCCATGAAACGCTCGCCGTGCTTGTTGATCAGGTAACCACCTTCACCACGGCAACCTTCGGTCACCAGTACACCGGCGCCGGCGATACCAGTCGGGTGGAACTGCCACATTTCGATGTCTTGTACCGGAACGCCTGCACGCAGTGCCATGCCGACGCCGTCACCGGTGTTGATCAGGGCATTGGTGGTGGACGCGTAGATACGACCTGCACCGCCGGTCGCCAGCACGGTAGCCTTGGCGCGGATGTAGGTGGTTTCGCCGGTTTCGATGCAGATCGCGATCACACCGACGAACTCGCCTTGTGCGTTCTTGACCAGATCGACCGCGTAGTACTCGTTCAGGAACGTAGTGCCGGCTTTCAGGTTGCCCTGATAAAGGGTATGCAGCAGCGCGTGACCGGTACGGTCGGACGCGGCGCAGGTACGGGCAGCCTGCCCGCCCTTACCGTAATCCTTCGACTGACCGCCGAACGGACGCTGGTAGATACGACCTTGCTCGGTACGGGAGAACGGCAGACCCATGTGGTCCAGCTCGAACACCGCAGCCGGGCCTTCCTGACACATGTATTCGATAGCGTCCTGGTCACCGATGTAGTCGGAACCCTTGACGGTATCGTACATGTGCCAGCGCCAGTCATCGTTCGGGTCCGCGGACGCGATGGCGCAGGTGATGCCGCCCTGGGCCGATACGGTGTGGGAACGGGTCGGGAACACCTTGGTGATCACGGCAGTCTTGTGACCGCCCTGGGCCAGCTGCAGCGCAGCGCGCATGCCAGCACCGCCGCCACCAATAATGATGGCGTCGAATGAAATAGTTGGAATGTTAGCCATGAATCAGATACCCCAAAGAATCTGCACACCCCAGACGAAGTAAGCGAACATCGCGACGCCGCAGACTGCCTGGAAGAGAAAACGTACTGCAGTCGCGGACTTGCCCAGCGCCATCGGCGTCAGGTAGTCGGTCGCGATGGTCCACATGCCTACCCAGGCGTGTGCGCCCAGGGCAACAAGGGCCAGCAGACTGAAGATTCGCATCGCATTGTGGGAAAACAGGCCGTGCCATTGCTCATAGCCAATGCCCGGATTTGCGACGAGGTATCCGATCAGGAAAATGAAATAAGCCGCGAGAACGACCGCAGACACACGCTGTGCCATCCAGTCATAGAGGCCCGAACGCGACAGATTCGTAACGCTGGTTACCATATCCAAACTCCTGCCAGAACGATCAGCACCACGGAAATGGCGATGATGATTTTCGAGCCCAGGCGGCCGCCTTCCAGCGTCTCACCGATGCCCATGTCCATGATCAAGTGGCGCACACCGGCTACCAGGTGATACAGAAGAGAAGACAGGAGGCCCCATGCTACGAACTTGGCCAGCGGGCTGGTCAAGCATGCCTTCACCTCGGCGTATCCTTCCTCGGAACCCAGGGATTTGCTCAATGCATAAAGCATGATGCCCAAGCCCAGGAACAGGATGATGCCGGAAACACGGTGCAGGAACGACGTAACGCCGGTGATGGGGAGTTTGATGGTCCTTAGGTCTAGGTTTACAGGTCGTTGGCTATTCACGGCTTTTTTTCACACTGAAGAGCCCCTAACAATCAGGGCAAAGTTGTTGGGGAGTGCACTGGTCAGGTAAGCACCACCCAGGGAGTGCGACCCCCAATGAAAGCAAGCCCAAAAGCCCTTGGCGGTCGGTGGCCGAGTATAGACAGTTAGGTTACTAATGACAACGCGCACTCCTCACCCTAATAGCGGATTGCGCTGGGGGAATAAAAGGCGTAAATGGCAGCCAATTTCGAGGAAAAAGTACGGTTAAAGCCTTCTGGCGCAAGACTTTAGGCAAATTGACATCTGGATTTATATCAATATAGTGGTGCGGGCCCTGCGTGGGGGGTCTGTCTGATGATTTGAAGCATAAATAGGAGGCCACATGGCTGACAAAAAAGCGCAGTTGATCATCGAGGGCGCAGCCCCCGTCGAGCTGCCCATTTTAACCGGCACCGTTGGTCCCGATGTTATCGACGTACGGGGCCTGACGGCCACGGGCCGTTTCACATTCGACCCAGGCTTCATGTCGACCGCCTCTTGCGAGTCGAAGATCACCTATATCGATGGTGATAATGGCATTTTGCTGCATCGCGGCTACCCGATCGAGCAACTAGCCGAGAAGTCGGACTACCTGGAAACCTGCTACCTGCTGCTAAATGGCGAATTGCCAACAGCCGAGCAAAAAGCCCAGTTCGTCAGTACCGTGAAGAACCACACCATGGTTCACGAGCAGTTGAAGACCTTCTTCAACGGCTTCCGTCGCGACGCCCACCCGATGGCGGTCATGTGCGGCGTGGTCGGCGCCCTGTCGGCCTTCTATCACGACTCTCTCGACATCAATAACCCGCAGCATCGCGAAATCTCCGCGATCCGCCTGGTTGCCAAGATGCCGACCCTGGCCGCAATGGTTTACAAGTACTCCATGGGCCAACCCATGATGTACCCGCGCAACGACCTGACGTATGCGGAAAACTTCCTGCACATGATGTTCAACACGCCGTGCGAGATCAAACCGATCAGCCCGACACTGGCCAAGGCCATGGACCGGATCTTTATCCTCCACGCCGACCACGAGCAGAACGCCTCCACCTCTACCGTGCGTCTGGCCGGCTCTTCGGGTGCCAACCCGTTCGCCTGTATTGCCGCCGGTATCGCCGCACTGTGGGGCCCTGCCCACGGCGGTGCGAACGAAGCCGTGCTGACCATGCTCGATGAAATCGGCGATGTCTCGAACATCGACAAATTCATCGCCAAGGCCAAGGACAAGAACGATCCGTTCAAGCTGATGGGCTTCGGTCACCGCGTCTACAAGAACCGCGACCCGCGTGCCACCGTGATGAAGCAGACCTGCGACGAAGTGTTGAAGGAACTGGGCATCAAGAACGATCCGCAACTCGAACTGGCCATGCGCCTGGAAGAGATCGCCCTGACCGACCCGTACTTCATCGAACGCTCGCTGTACCCGAACGTCGACTTCTACTCGGGGATCATCCTCAAGGCGATCGGCATTCCAACCAGCATGTTCACCGTGATCTTCGCCCTGGCGCGGACCGTGGGCTGGATCTCCCACTGGAAAGAAATGCTCTCCAGCCCGTACAAGATTGGCCGCCCGCGCCAGCTGTACACCGGCTACGAGTCGCGTGACATCACCCAGCTGGAAGATCGCAAGTAAGCATCGCTTAGCTGCACCGAAAACGGCCTCCCCTAGTGGAGGCCGTTTTTGTTCGTGACGACTGGTCGACCGCAATCGGGGGCAAGCCCCCTCCCACACCGGGCTCGGTTTACACATGTCTATTTGTGAATACAGTCAAATGTGGGAGGGGGCTTGCCCCCGATGACGCGAGTACCCATAACGCAGAACCCCAGACAAAAAAATACCCCAGCCTTTCGACCGGGGCATTTCTCTATCCAGCTACAACCTTAGTGATTCACCGCCCCACTCGCCCCCAGGCCAGTCTGCGAACGCACAAACTGCGGGAAGTACAGCGCACGCTCTTTCTCTGCCGCCGCCGACTTGTCGGTGATGGAGAAGAACCAGATGCCGACGAACGCAATGATCATCGAGAACAGCGCCGGGTATTCGTACGGGAAGATGGCTTTTTCGTGGTGCAGGATCGATACCCAGATGGTTGGACCCAGGATCATCAGACCAACCGCACTGACCAGGCCCAGCCAGCCGCCGATCATCGCGCCACGGGTGGTGAGGTTTTTCCAGTACATGGAAAGCAGCAGCACCGGGAAGTTACAGCTGGCGGCAATGGAGAACGCCAGGCCGACCATGAA
This sequence comes from Pseudomonas azotoformans, assembly GCF_900103345.1. Classification (NCBI taxonomy): domain Bacteria; kingdom Pseudomonadati; phylum Pseudomonadota; class Gammaproteobacteria; order Pseudomonadales; family Pseudomonadaceae; genus Pseudomonas; species Pseudomonas azotoformans. Next base: position 6,704,127 of record NZ_LT629702.1, on the reverse strand, counting down.
CGCGATGTTCTGGCTTTCGAACAGGATACCCAGACCGATTGCCAATACGCCCAACGCGATGGTGGTGATCTTCGAGACGCGAATCTCATCCTTATCGTTGGCCTTGCCTTTCTTGATCACACTGGCATACAGGTCATGGGACACCGCCGACGCACCGGCCAGGGTCAAGCCGGCAACCACCGCGAGGATGGTGGCAAAGGCCACGGCCGAGATGAAGCCCAGGAAGATACTGCCACCCACTGCGTTGGCCAGGTGCACTGCCGCCATGTTGTTACCGCCGAGCAAGGCGCCAGCCGCATCCTTGAACGCCGGGTTGGTGCTCACCAGCAGGATCGCGCCGAAGCCGATGATGAAGGTCAGGATGTAGAAGTAGCCGATAAAGCCAGTTGCATACAGCACGCTCTTGCGCGCTTCCTTGGCGTCGCTCACGGTGAAGAAGCGCATCAGGATGTGCGGCAGGCCGGCGGTACCGAACATCAGTGCCAGGCCCAGGGAGAATGCCGAGATCGGGTCTTTCACCAGCCCGCCGGGGCTCATGATCGCTTCACCTTTAGGGTGAACCTTGATCGCCTCAGAGAACAGCGCGTTAAAGTCGAAGTTGACGTGCTTCATTACCATCAGCGCCATGAACGAGGCACCGGACAGCAACAGCACCGCCTTGATGATCTGCACCCAGGTGGTCGCCAGCATGCCGCCGAACAGCACGTACATGCACATCAGGATACCCACCAGGATCACCGCTACGTGGTAATCCAGGCCGAACAACAGCTGGATCAGCTTGCCCGCGCCCACCATCTGCGCGATCAGGTAGAACGCCACCACCACCAGCGAGCCACAGGCCGAGAGGCTGCGGATCTGGGTCTGGCCCAGGCGATAGGACGCCACGTCGGCAAAAGTGTACTTGCCCAGGTTACGCAGGCGCTCGGCGATCAGGAACAGAATGATCGGCCAGCCCACCAGGAAGCCGATCGAGTAGATCAGGCCGTCATAACCGGAGGTATAGACCAGTGCGGAAATCCCCAGGAAGGACGCCGCCGACATATAGTCGCCGGCAATTGCCAGGCCGTTCTGGAAACCGGTGATCTTGCCGCCGGCCGCATAGTAGTCAGCTGCCGATTTGTTGCGCTTGGAGGCCCAGTAGGTGATGCACAGGGTCGCACCGACAAACGCGATAAACATCACGATGGCCGATATGTTCAGGGGCTGCTTGTGCACTTCACCGGTCAATGCGTCTGCCGCCCAGACGGCCGGAGCAAAGAGTGAAGCGCCGAATATTGCCAGTAGACGACCGATCATTGCGCAGCCTCCTTGAGAATCGCATTGTTCAGGTCGTCAAACTCGCCATTGGCCCGGCGCACGTAGATGCCGGTCAGGATGAAGGCAGACACAATCAGCCCGACTCCCAGGGGAATGCCCCAGGTAATCGACGAACCGGGGCTGAGCTTGGCCCCCAGTACTTGTGGCCCGTAGGCGATCAACAGGATGAAAGCGGAGTAAAGCCCTAGCATGATCGCCGAGAGAATCCAGGCGAACCTTTCCCTTTTTCTCACCAGCTCCTTGAAACGCGGGCTGTTTTGAATCGAGAGGTAAATGCTGTCGTTCATTGTTTTTATCCTCGCAGCACAGCTTTTTTATTATTGGAACGTATCCACTGTATGCGGCTGCGGAACAGGTTCCAGACGACCTTAGTCTTAGATCGAGTGTAGCGAGGGTTTGCGGGGGCGCAGGAAGATTTGCAGGAGGCAAAACTAATGTGGGAGGGGGCTTGCCCCCGATAGCAGTGTGTCAGCCAGTACATCGATAGCTGACAGATTGCCATCGGGGGCAAGCCCCCTCCCACAAGGGATGTAGCTGTAGTCTTATTTACCGGTCCATTCGGCTACACGCTCAGGGTGCTTGGCAACCCAATCCTTGGCCGCTGCATCAGGCTTGGCGCCCTCTTGAATAGCCAGCATGACTTCGCCGATTTCGTCCTTGGAGGCCCACTGGAATTTCTTCAGGAACGCTGCGACTTCCGGCGCTTTCTTCTCCAGGCCCTTGCTGCCGATGCTGTTGACGGTTTCAGCAGCACCATAAATCCCTTTTGGATCGTCCAGGAAACGCAGTTTCCACTTGGCAAACATCCAGTGTGGCACCCAACCGGTGACCGCGATGGATTCCTGCTTGTCTTCGGCACGCGTCAGCTCGGCAATCATCGCCGCACCCGAGCTGGCTTGCAGCTTGTAGTCGAGGCCGTACTGCTTGATGGCTTCGTCGGTCTTGAGCATCACGCCTGAACCGGCGTCGATCCCGACGATCTTGTTCTTGAAGGTGGTGTCGGTCTTGAGGTCTTCGATGGACTTGGCCTTGACGTACTCCGGCACGATCAGGCCGATCTTCGCATCCTTGAAGTTGGGGCCGTAGTCGACCACCTTGTCCTTGTTTTTGGCCCAGTACTCGCCGTGGGTCACCGGCAACCAGGCGGACAGCATGGCGTCGAGCTTGCCTGTGGCCACGCCCTGCCACATGATCCCGGTGGCGACCGCTTGCAGTTTCACGTCATAACCGAGCTTGGCCTTGATCACCTCTGCCGCCACATGCGTGGTAGCAACGCTGTCGGACCAGCCGTCCACATAGCCGATGCTCAGGGTTTTGCTGTCGGCGCTGGCCAGTGTGGAGCTCATCGCAACTACCAGAGTGGCAGCTGCGCCCAAGAGTCGTCGCATCTTCATCGTACTTCCCCGAAAGTGCTGCGCCCGACGGATGCCGAGCGACGTCAACCTGTTGTTATGTGGTGCACCGCGCCTCCGTCACGCGCATCGATCCGGTGTCTGCGGCATCAGTGGAGTGCTGACACTTCGATCATCAACCTGCCGCGTCCTTCGACCTGCTCTGTCAGCGACCTCATACAAGCAAGAAACGACATCACATAGCCAGCAGGACGCTTTATAGGACTTGACGCCAAAATCCCGCCCGAACTTTGCATGTCAAAATTATGCTGCCCCACTGGGACGGCCCAAATCCGGGTAAGATGCGCGCCTTTGCTCCCCCAGATAAGCCGACCATGCCTGCGACTGCCCGCTTCCCTGCCCTGCCCTATTTCTGCGCCTTGCTCCTCGGCCTGCTGGCCCTGATCGGTTACTGGTATGGCCTCGGCCGGCCCGTGTTACTGCCCGATGTCGCCAGTGCCACACACAAGATGCAATGCGCGTCCTACACACCGTTCGATAAAGACCAATCCCCGTTCGACCAACCGTTCACACTGCGCCCGGAACGCATGGACGCCGACCTGGCCCTGCTGGCCACCCGCTTCGAATGCATTCGGACCTACTCCATGACCGGCCTGGAAGCCTTGCCGGAGATGGCACGCAAGCATGGGCTGAAGGTGATGGCCGGCGCCTGGGTCAGCAGTGACCCGGTGGCGACCGAGAAAGAAATCGAAGAATTGATCACGGCGGCAAACGCCAACCCTGACGTGGTGACCTCGGTGATCGTCGGCAACGAAGCGTTGCTGCGCAAGGAAGTCACCGCCAAACAGCTGGTGACGCTGATCCAGACCGTCAAAAGCCGGATCAAGCAGCCGGTGACCTACGCAGACGTGTGGGAGTTCTGGCTGCAACACCCGGAAATCGCGCCGGCCGTGGACTTCCTGACCATCCACCTGCTGCCCTACTGGGAAGATGACCCTTCCGGCATCGACCAGGCACTCAAGCACGTAGGTGATGTGCGCCAGACCTTCGGCAACAAATTCGCGCCCAAGGACATCCTCATCGGTGAAACCGGCTGGCCCAGCGAAGGCCGCCAGCGCGAAACCGCCGTACCGAGCCGGGTCAACGAAGCCAGGTTCATGCGGGGTTTCGTGGCCATGGCCGAGGCGAATGGCTGGCGCTACAACCTGATCGAAGCCTTTGACCAACCATGGAAGCGCGCAAGCGAAGGCGCCGTGGGCGGTTACTGGGGCCTGTTCGATGCAAATCGCCAGGACAAGGGCATCCTCGCCGGGCCTGTAACCAATGTGCCGTACTGGCCGCTATGGCTGGGTGTAGGCGGAATCATCCTGCTAGGCACTCTGGTGCTGGGTGGTCGCGTGCGCAGTGTGCGGGCCGCCATCGCCCTGCCACTGCTGGGTGCCGTGGCAGCCTGCTCCATCGGCACCTGGGCCGAGCTGACGCGTGTCACTGCGCGGCTCAACGATGAATGGGTGTGGGCAGGCTTGCTGGTGGTGTTGAACCTGCTGGTGCTGAGCCATGCCGCCTTGGCCTTGAGCGCACGGCAAGGTTGGCGCTTATGCGCATATAGCTGGTTGGAAAAACGCGCAGGCTGGCTGGTGGCGATTGCCGGTTTTGCGGGGGCGGTGATGATGCTTGCGCTGGTGTTTGATCCACGCTACCGCAGCTTCCCCAGCGCCGCGTTGGTACTGCCGGCCCTGGTGTACCTGGTACGCCCGGTAACCGGGCCGCGTCGGGAGATTGCATTGCTGGCCTTCATCATCGGTGCGGGTATTGCGCCGCAGCTGTACCGTGAGGGGTTGTTGAACCAGCAGGCTTGGGGTTGGGCGGTAGTGAGCCTGCTCATGACGGCAGCCTTGTGGCGCTGCCTGCGGGTGCGCAAGGTCTAAAACCGCTATCGGGGGCAAGCCCCCTCCCACAGGTCAATGCAGTACCAATGTGGGAGGGGGCTTGCCCCCGATGAGGCCCTATCAGGCAGCCCGCCCTTTTCTTACCAGGCGCAACCCAGCAATAACCACCGCAAACACCGCAAACGTGGTGTTATACAACGCCAATGCCGGCAACCCGAACGCCATCCCCAGCACCGCCAACCCCAAACCCACCCGGCCAGGCACAAAAAACGCCAGCACCGACGTGATCAGCGCGGCCCAGCCCAGTACCTTGAAGTGGATCATCAGGCCCAGGTTCGAACGCAATTGGCATTCCCAGCGACTGGCCTCATCGGCGCAGATGCCAACCCACTGGCCATCTTCCATAAAACCGTAGCGTGCGCCATAACTGGCAGCCAGCCATAACGGCAGGGCAATAAGCAGCAAAATCAGCGGTAAACGACGGGACATGGGCCACTCCGATAGGCAAAAACGGCGCCCAGCTTAATGCCCCGGTGGCCGTTAGCAAGGCGCATACACACAATTAGTGTTCACCAATGCGTGGCAAAGTGTATCGTCTGGCTACTATTACCCCGATTCCGACGTTATTTTCCGACTTTTCGTGCCGAGTGCTGGCACTTCGGTGACAACGCGGTGGTCATAGCCTGCGAACTTCATTAAGCACGTTTCCTCCTAGGGATTAAGTCATGCTCCGTTCCTTGCGCTGTGCTGCCTTGCTGGGCAGCCTTTTTCTGAGTGCGTCAGCACTGGCCGTCGATATTGACCAAGCCAGCTATGGCTACCCTTTGACCAACCCGTTTGAAGCGACCATCGCCACCACCCCGCCCGATCTTCGGCCCAAATTGCCGAGCGATGACGAGATCAACCAATCCGACTACACCCTGAACATGCGCCCCGAGCGCGAGTTCAGCCTGCCGGACAACTTCTGGGCGGTGAAGAAACTCACCTACCGCATCGCCAAGCAGGACCGCGCCGCGCCGCTGATCTTCCTGATCGCCGGCACCGGTGCGCGATTCGACAGCAGCATCAACGAATACCTGAAGAAGCTGTATTACCAGGCCGGCTACCACGTGGTGCAACTGTCGTCGCCCACCAGCTTCGACTTCATCAGCGCTGCCTCACGCTTCGCGACCCCGGGGATCACCCAGGAAGACGCCGAAGACATGTACCGCGTGATGCAGGCGGTGCGTGCCCAGAATGCCTCGCTGCCGGTAACCGACTTCTACCTCACCGGCTACAGCCTGGGCGGCCTGGATGCTGCATTCGTGGCCAAGCTGGACGAAACCCGTCGCAGCTTCAACTTCAAGAAAGTCTTGCTGCTGAACCCGCCGGTCAACCTGTACACCTCGATCACCAACCTCGACAAGCTGGTACAGACTGAGGTCAAGGGCATCAACAACACCACCACCTTCTATGAGCTGGTGCTGAACAAGCTGACCCGCTACTTCCAGCAAAAGGGCTATATCGACCTCAACGACGCCCTGCTCTACGACTTCCAGCAATCCAAGCAGCACCTGACCAACGAACAGATGGCCATGCTGATCGGCACCTCGTTCCGCTTTTCAGCGGCCGACATCGCCTTTACTTCGGACCTGATCAACCGCCGTGGCCTGATCATCCCGCCGAAGTACCCGATCACCGAAGGCACCAGCCTCACGCCGTTCCTCAAGCGTGCGCTGCAATGCGACTTCGATTGCTACCTCACCGAGCAAGTGATCCCGATGTGGCGCGCGCGCTCCGATGGCGGCAGCCTGTTGCAACTGGTCGACCAGGTCAGCCTGTACGCCCTCAAGGATTACCTGCACGCCAGCCCTAAAATCGCCGTCATGCATAACGCCGACGACGTGATCCTCGGCCCTGGCGACCTCGGGTTCCTGCGTAAAACCTTCGGCGATCGCTTGACCGTCTACCCGCTGGGCGGCCACTGCGGCAACCTCAATTACCGCGTCAACGCCGACGCCATGCTGGAGTTCTTCCGTGGCTAAATACCTACTGCTGCTTGCCGCCTTGATGTGTGCAGGCGTGGCCAATGCCGACAACAGCAAGGCCCATGAGCCGGTTAATGTGGATGCCGACGGTTTCAAGGAACCGCTGAGCAAGCTCAAGTTCAACCCAGGCCTGGATCAGCGTGAGTTCGAGCGCTCGTCGCTCACCGCACTCAACGTGTATGACCCGCTGGAGTCGTGGAACCGTCGCGTGTACCACTTCAACTACCGCTTCGACCAATGGGTGTTCCTGCCGGTGGTCAATGGCTACACCTATGTGACACCCAGCTTCCTGCGCACCGGTGTGAGCAACTTCTTCAACAACCTGGGCGACGTGCCCAACCTGCTGAACAGCCTGTTGCAGCTCAAGGGCCACCGCTCCCTGGAAACCACCGGGCGCCTGCTGCTCAACACTACCATCGGCATCGCCGGCCTGTGGGACCCGGCCACCGCCATGGGCCTGCCGCGCCAGAGCGAAGACTTCGGCCAGACCCTGGGCTTCTACGGCGTGCCCGGCGGCGCATACCTGGTGCTGCCGATCTTCGGCCCCTCGAACCTGCGCGACACCACTGGCCTGATCGTCGACTACGGCGCGGAAACCCAGATCAACTTCCTCAACGTGTCGGAAGTCAGCTCCAACCACCCGGAAATCTGGGCGCTGCGTGCGGTGGATAAACGTTATCAGACCAGCTTCCGGTATGGGCAGATGAACTCGCCGTTTGAGTATGAGAAGGTGCGTTATATATATACCGAGTCTCGAAAGTTACAAATAGCTGAGTAAAAGAAGCTCAGTAAGAAAAAGGCCATTCGAGCAATTCGGATGGCCTTTTTTTATTGCCATCATCCCTCCACACTACTAGCAACACCCCCTCCTCCAACCTACTTATCTGTGGAACCACTCGATCAGTAAACCTCAAACATCCCCCCCTAACAAAACCCAACACCCCGGCTCCTATTATTACATCAGCTCCCCACCCTACGTTTGCAACGACATATTCCATACCAACCAAAACGCATTTCTCAAAATCAAAACAAAATATATATTTTATGAACCACTTTCTCTCATTCACCACTCACCTTATGGAAACAGACTAGATTTTCAACGTCTGTTACATTCAAAATCACAAAAGGAATATGACATGTCGCTCCCTATATCCCCCGCCGCCCAGCAACCTCTCTATGCGGCACCTGCACTTTCTTCACAGGCCTCGAATCATTCCGAGAACGTGATGAAAGAGAAACCAGATAAAACCCCTTATCTTTCTTCACTAGGCCGCAATCTCTACGATGCCATCGCGTACACTGACCCAGTGACTAATGAGTTCGCGCTATCCACCCCCGAAAAATTGTTGAAGAAGCTCGTAGGTAACTGGGACGATGAGAGTCGCAGCCCAAAAGAAAATCAGATTTCCCGCCTGAGAGCCAATGAAATAGTCAGGAGCTTTGATCAAAACGGTAATCACAAGATCGACGGGGCCCAAACATTTAAGAACCGTAGGGCACATCACGGAGTGTCTGAATTGACTGAACCGGGCTCTGAACTTGAAAAGCTATATGAATACCTCACCTCCAACCCCAAGCGCGACAGCATGACAATTGGAAAAACAGAAAACACCCCTTATCTTTCTTCACTAGACAATCTACACCATAAGATCGGATACACAGACCCCCTGACTAAGAAACATCATGTGACTACTATTAACAATTTGATTAAGGCACGCGTAGGCGACTGGGACGATGTGAATCGCAGTCCAGAAGATAGGGCCGCATCCCTTCGCGACGCCGATCAATTGGTCAAATCCCATGATCGAAACGGTAATCAAACCATCGACGGAGCCAAAACCCCAAGGACCCTTAAGGCATTTCATGGGGTAGGTGAAATGGCTGAATCCGGTTCTGAATTTGAAGAGCTCCTAGGTTCACTCTTGCCTCTGCACTCAACGCTATCAGCCTAGTCAGCGGAAGTCTGCGCGAACAGTACCTGACAGTGTCAGCACTGCACTCAAAAACCTGTCGCAAAAAAGGCCATTCGTTTGAATGGCCTTTTTTATTTCCCGTATCAGGCCTTCAGTGCTTTCCACCCCTTGCCGACCATGCTGACCACCGCCAGCACCACCGCCCCGGCAATAATCCCCACCACCCCATTCAGTAACACCGGCACCAACCACGCCACCCCACCCGCGCCCTGGCTGACCGTTTCAATCCAGTGATGCACCACCGGCACACCATGGGTAAGGATCCCACCGCCCACCAGGAACATCGCCGCCGTACCGATCACCGACAGGCTCTTCATCATGTACGGTGCTGCCCGCAGGATGGCGCCGCCGACACTGCGCGCCACCTGGCCTGGCTTCTGGGTGAGCCACAGGCCCAGGTCATCCAGCTTGACGATACCGGCCACCAGCCCGTAGACGCCTACGGTCATGACGATAGCGATGCCGGACAGCACGATCACCTGCTGCATCAGGGGCGCGTCAGCCACGGTGCCGAGGGTGATGGCAATGATTTCGGCGGAAAGGATGAAATCGGTACGGATGGCGCCCTTGATCTTGTCCTTTTCGAAGGCCACCAGGTCGGTTGCCGGATCGGCCACAGCCTCGACCAAGTGCGCATGTTCAGCCTCGTCCTGGTCCTTGCTGTGGAGAAACTTATGCGCGAGCTTCTCGAACCCTTCGAAACACAGGTAGGCACCGCCGAGCATCAATAAGGGCGTCACCGCCCACGGTGCGAATGCACTGATCAACAGCGCTGCGGGCACCAGGATCAACTTGTTGACGAAGGAGCCCTTGGCCACCGCCCACACCACGGGGATTTCCCGCTCCGCACGCACCCCGGAGACCTGCTGGGCATTGAGTGCAAGGTCATCGCCCAGCACCCCGGCGGTCTTCTTCGCCGCCATTTTGGTCATCAGGGCCACGTCATCGAGCACCGCGGCGATATCGTCGATCAATACCAACAAGCTGCTTCCTGCCATGAATCGGGCTTCCGTAAGAGTGAGATGGCGCGAGCATAGCGCGGCGCAAGGCCCGACGGGCAGATTGTTGAGGCTCGCGGATGGCCGGTGCTACCATGCGCAACCGCCAGTCTTGGCAAGGAACCCTCTGGTTTATGAGCACCATTCGCGAGCGCAACAAAGAAAAGATCCTGCGGGCGGCGAGCGAGGAGTTCGCCGACAAGGGCTTCGCCGCGACCAAAACCAGTGACATCGCCGCCAAGGCCGGGCTGCCCAAGCCCAATGTCTATTACTACTTCAAATCCAAGGACAACCTCTACCGCGAGGTGCTCGAGAGCATCATCGAGCCGATCCTGGCGGCTTCCACGCCGTTCAACCCCCAGGGTGACCCCAAGGAAGTGCTGAGCAACTACATCCGCTCGAAAATCCGCATTTCCCGTGACCTGCCGTTTGCCTCCAAGGTGTTCGCCAGCGAGATCATGCACGGCGCGCCGCACCTGAGCGCTGATCAGGTCGAGCAGTTGAACGCCCAGGCCAAGCACAACATTACGTGCATCCAGGATTGGGTGGATCGCCGCCTGATCGCAGCGATTGACCCCAATCACTTGATGTTCAGCATCTGGGCGGCCACGCAGACCTACGCGGACTTTGACTGGCAGATCTCGGCAGTGACCGGGAAGGCCAGGTTGGATGAGGCCGATTACGAAGCCGCAGCGCAGACCATCATCCGGTTGGTGCTCAAGGGCTGTGAGCCGGACTGACATAAATAGCAAGAACACTGCCACGCCCCTGTGGGAGCGGGCTTGCTTGCGAAAGCGCCCTCCCAGACACATCCTGCCAAAAGCCAGTCGATCAGCATCAACCACCGAGATCTAGCCTCTCAGAACCCCATCTGAAGAGAGGCTAAGGAATGCCTGATCCAGCCAGATCACACCGCCTGCGCATCGGGCGGTTCAGCGAACCCAATCGCATCTATCTGATTACCACCAACACTCACGAACGTGTGCCGATATTCAGTGACTTTCACCTAGGCCGATTAGTCGTCTGGCAACTCAGACTCGCTCAGTATCAAGGGCTGGCAAACTCTCTGGCGTGGGTAGTGATGCCAGACCATTTCCACTGGTTGGTCGAGCTACAAAAAGGTTCACTCGGCGATTTGATGTGCCAAGTTAAATCCAAAAGCACCCGGAGCGTAAACGGTGCTTCTGGTCGCAAAGGCAGGCTTTGGCAAACCAGCTTTCACGACCGCACGCTGCGCAAGGAAGATGATCTGGTGAAGATGGCCAGGTACATAGTGGCCAATCCTCTGCGAGCAGGGTTGGTAAAGCGGATTGGCGACTATCCACTGTGGGATGCAATCTGGTTATAGGGTAAAGAACGAGTTGCCCCCTTCGCGAGCAAGCCCGCTCCCACACTTGATTGAGTTTCAGCATGAGAACGCGGTCGAATGTAGGAGCGGGCTTGCTCGCGAAGGGGCCTGACCAGTCACCCAAAAATCAAGCTGACACCCCGGCATCCGCCATCAACCCCACCCCTTCGATCGCCGTAATCGCACACTGCTCATCAATATCCGACGTATCCCCACTGATGCCGATCGCCCCCAGCACCACCCCTTCCTGATTCCGAATCAACACCCCACCCGGCGCCGGCACCACACTGCCCTGCCCCAGGCTGTTCAATGCGGCAATAAACGCCGGCCGTTGCTGAGCGTCCAGCGCCAGCAGGCGTGACCCCTTGCCCAGGGCAATCGCGCCCCAGGCCTTGCCGATGGCGATCTGCGGGCGCAGCAAGCTCGCGCCGTCCTCCCGTTGCAGGGCGATCAAGTGACCGCCACTGTCGAGTACCGCGATGGTCAGCGGCGCCGCCGCAACACTGCGCCCTGCAGCAAGGGCCTGGCTGGCCAGTTGGGTGGCAATTTTCAAGGTTAAAGCGCTCATGGTGCCGTCCTTCTTTTGTTATTGGGAAAGCGGTGGAGGTCTGAATGATCAGATGCTCGATCCAACAAATAGAACACAATGACTTTATTTTTTGTATACAATATTTTCGCACAAACGCTCCATACGTCGAAAAAAGCCGTTCCGACGGACGCAAAGGCCAGTTTATAAAATGCATTGACCTGCTCAGCCCGCCGTGAATACACTTTGGACAGACACCACTTGTATACAATTACAAAACGCAAGAGGCACCAAAACCATGAGCAAAATGAGAGCAATCGAAGCCGCCGTCCTCGTCATGCGCCGTGAGGGCATAGACACCGCCTTCGGTATCCCAGGCGCCGCGATCAACCCGCTGTATTCGGCCTTGCAGAAGGTGGGTGGCATCGATCACGTCCTTGCTCGCCACGTTGAAGGCGCCTCCCACATGGCCGAGGGCTACACCCGCACCAAGGCCGGCAATATCGGCGTGTGCATCGGCACGTCGGGCCCGGCGGGCACTGACATGGTCACCGGCCTGTACAGCGCCTCGGCGGACTCCATCCCGATCCTGTGCATCACCGGCCAAGCGCCCCGCGCCCGCATGCATAAGGAAGATTTCCAGGCCGTGGACATCACCAGCATCGTCAAGCCGGTGACCAAGTGGGCGACCACCGTCCTCGAGCCCGGCCAAGTGCCGTATGCCTTCCAGAAAGCCTTCTATGAAATGCGCTCCGGCCGCCCCGGCCCGGTGCTGATCGACCTGCCCTTCGACGTGCAGATGGCTGAAATCGAATTTGACATCGACGCCTACCAGCCGCTGCCCCTGGCCAAACCTTTGGCCACCCGCGTGCAGGTGGAAAAAGCCCTGGCCCTGCTGGACCAGGCCGAGCGCCCGCTGCTGGTCAGTGGCGGCGGCGTGATCAATGCCGACGCCAGCGAGCTGCTGGTGGAATTCGCCGAGTTGACCGGTATTCCCGTGATCCCGACCCTGATGGGCTGGGGCACCATTCCGGACGATCACCCACAGATGGTCGGCATGGTCGGTCTGCAGACGTCCCACCGTTATGGCAACGCGACGATGCTCAAGTCGGACGTGGTGCTGGGCATCGGTAACCGTTGGGCCAACCGCCACACCGGTTCGGTCGAGGTGTACACCGAGGGCCGCAAGTTCATCCACGTCGACATCGAGCCGACGCAGATTGGCCGCGTCTTCACCCCGGACCTGGGTATCGTGTCCGACGCCGGTTCCGCGCTGACGATGTTCATTGAAGTGGCCCGCGAGTGGAAAGCCGCCGGCAAACTCAAGGATCGCAGTGCCTGGCTGCACGACTGCCAGCAGCGCAAGGCCACCCTGCACCGCAAAACCCACTTCGACAACGTGCCGGTCAAGCCACAGCGTGTTTATGAAGAAATGAACCAGGTGTTCGGCAAAGACACCTGCTACGTCAGCACCATCGGTCTGTCGCAGATTGCCGGCGCGCAATTCCTGCACGTGTACAAGCCGCGCCACTGGATCAACTGCGGCCAGGCCGGCCCATTGGGCTGGACCATCCCCGCAGCCCTCGGCGTGGTCAAGGCCGACCCGAGCCGCAAGGTGGTGGCGCTGTCCGGCGACTACGACTTCCAGTTCATGATCGAAGAGCTGGCCGTGGGCGCGCAGTTCAAGCTGCCGTATATCCACGTGGTGGTGAACAACTCCTACCTGGGCCTGATCCGCCAGGCTCAGCGCGGATTTGAAATGGACTACTGCGTGCAGCTGTCCTTCGACAACCTCAACGCCCCGGAACTCAACGGCTATGGCGTGGACCACGTGGCCGTCGCCGAAGGCCTGGGTTGCAAGGCCTTGCGTGTGTTCGAGCCGAGCCAGATTGCGCCGGCCCTGCGCCGCGCCGAGGCAATGATCGAAGAATTCAAGGTGCCGGTGATCGTTGAGATTATTCTGGAGCGCGTGACCAATATTTCCATGGGCACCGAGATCAACGCTGTCAACGAATTCGAAGATCTGGCCCTGGTCGGCAACGATGCACCGACTGCCATTGCCCTGCTCGATTAAGGAGAACCCTATGCCGCGTTTCGCCGCCAACCTGTCCATGCTGTTTACCGAACAGGACTTTCTTGCCCGGTTCAAAGCCGCCGCCGATGCCGGGTTCCAAGGGGTCGAGTACCTGTTCCCTTACGAATTCAGCTCGGCTGAAATCAAGGCACAACTCGATGCCCATGGCCTGACCCAGGTGCTGTTCAACCTGCCGGCCGGTGACTGGGCCAAGGGCGAGCGCGGCCTGGCGTGCCATCCGGACCGGGTCGAGGAATTCCGCGCCGGGGTCAAGCTGGCCATCGCCTACGCCCAAGTGTTGGGTAATACGCAGATCAACTGCCTGGCCGGTATTCGACCACACGGTATTGATGACGAAACCCTGGAAAAAACCTTCGTCGCCAACCTCAAGTACGCCGCTGAAAAACTGCAAGCGGTGGGCATCAAGCTGGTGATGGAAGCGATCAATACCCGCGACATCCCAGGCTTCTACCTGAGCAACACGGCGCAGGCCCTGTCGATTCGCGAACAGGTGGGCAGTGACAACCTGTTTCTGCAGTACGACATCTACCACATGCAAATCATGGAAGGCGACCTGGCCCGCACCATGACTGCGCACCTGGGCCAGATCAATCACATCCAGCTGGCTGACAACCCAGGGCGCAACGAGCCTGGCACCGGTGAGATCAACTACCGCTTCCTGTTCGAACATTTGGACCGCATCGGCTACACGGGCTGGGTCGGCTGTGAATACAAGCCGTTGACCACCACCGAAGCGGGTTTGGGTTGGTTGAAGACCCACAACGCGATCTAACAAACACCACGCAAACTCCATGTGGGAGGGGGCTTGCTCCCGATCGCGGTGGGTCTGTCAGCACTGTTTATCTGACACACCGTCATCGGGGGCAAGCCCCCTCCTACAGTGGACTTGCGGTGTAATAAAAAGAGGATTTTTTCATGGCTAAAATCGGATTCATCGGCACCGGCATCATGGGCCAACCCATGGCCGCGAACCTGCAGAAAGCGGGTCACCAACTGTTCCTGTCCGAACACCATGGCAAGGCGCCGCAAGCCCTGATCGACGCAGGCGCCGTCGCCCTGGCGAACCCGCAGCAGGTGGCGCAGGAAGCCGAGTTCATCATCGTGATGGTGCCGGACACCCCACAGGTCGACGACGTGCTGTTCCGCAAAGACGGCGTGGCTGCGGGCCTGTCGCCAAACAAGGTGGTGATCGACATGAGCTCGATCTCCCCCACCGCCACCAAGGCGTTTGCCGCGAAGATCAACGAGACCGGCGCGCAGTACCTGGACGCCCCGGTGTCCGGTGGTGAAGTCGGTGCCAAGGCCGGCACCCTGAGCATCATGATCGGTGGCGAGCCGCAGACCTTTGAACGCGCCTTGCCGCTGTTCCAGGCCATGGGCAAGAACATCACGTTGGTGGGCGGCAATGGTGATGGCCAGACGGCCAAAGTGGCCAACCAGATCATCGTCGCGCTGAATATCCAGGCGGTGGCCGAAGCCCTGCTGTTCGCCTCCAAGAACGGCGCCGACCCGGCCAAGGTGCGTGAAGCGCTGATGGGCGGTTTTGCCTCGTCGAAAATCCTCGAAGTGCATGGCGAACGCATGATCAAGGGCACCTTTGATCCGGGCTTTCGCATCAACCTGCACCAGAAGGACCTCAACCTGGCACTGGCCGGGGCCAAGGAGCTGGGCATCAACCTGCCGAACACCGCCGGCACCCAGCAAGTGTTCAGCACCTGCACCGCGATTGGCGGCGGCAACTGGGACCATTCGGCGCTGATCAAGGGCCTGGAGCATATGGCGAATTTCTCGATTCGCGATAAGTAATCCACACCGCTCCTACGTTTGAAATGCGGTCGAATGTGGGAGCGGGCTTGCTCGCGAAAGCGGTAGATCAGTCAGCATGGATGTTGGATGCCAGACCGCATTCGCGAGCAAGCCCGCTCCCACATTTGATCGCATTCCGATCCGAAACGTGATGCACCCCTAATAACAAAAATCCCCGGGAGCCCGCTTATGTCGGTCGATCCGCAACACCTGCTTCGCGAGCTGTTTGCCACAGCCATCGACGCCGCACACCCCCGGCAAGTCCTTGAACCCTTTCTGCCCGCCGACCGCAGCGGCCGTGTGATCGTGATCGGTGCCGGCAAAGCGGCTGCCGCCATGGCACTGGTCGTGGAGAACTGCTGGCAAGGCGAAGTCAGCGGCCTGGTGGTCACCCGCTACGGCCACGGCGCGCCGTGCAAGAAAATCGAAGTGGTCGAAGCCGCCCACCCGGTCCCCGACGCTGCCGGCCTGGCCGTGGCCCAGCGGGTGCTGGCATTGATCAGCAACCTCGGCGAAGACGACCGCGTGATCTTCCTGCTTTCGGGCGGCGGCTCCGCCCTGCTGGCCCTACCCGCAGAAGGCATCACCCTGGCCGACAAACAGGCCATCAACAAAGCCCTGCTCAAATCCGGCGCGACCATCGGCGAGATGAATTGCGTGCGCAAGCACCTCTCGGCGATCAAGGGCGGCCGACTGGCGAAAGCGGCATGGCCGGCGACGGTCTACACCTATGCGATTTCCGATGTGCCGGGCGACCAGGCCACGGTGATTGCCTCCGGCCCGACGGTGGGCGACCCGAGCACCTCGCAACAGGCCCTGGCAATCCTCAAGCGCTACCACATCGACGTTCCCGCCTCGGTGCGCAATTGGCTGCAAAACCCGGCCTCGGAAACCGTCAAGCCCGGCGACCCGGTGCTCTCCCGCAGCCACTTCCAATTGGTCGCCCGCCCGCAGCAATCCCTCGAAGCCGTCGCGGTGAAAGTCCGCCAGGCCGGGTTCAGCCCGTTGATCCTCGGCGACCTGGAAGGCGAAGCGCGGGACGTGGCCAAGGTGCATGCCGGTATCGCCCGGCAGATCGTGCAACACGGTCAGCCGCTGGCGGCGCCGTGCGTAATCCTGTCCGGTGGCGAAACCACCGTCACCGTGCGCGGCAATGGCCGTGGCGGGCGCAACGCGGAATTCCTGCTCAGCCTCACCGACAGCCTCAAGGGCCTGCCCGGCGTGTACGCCCTGGCCGGTGACACCGACGGCATCGACGGTTCGGAAGACAACGCCGGCGCTCTCATGACCCCGTGCAGCTACCGCCGCGCAGAAGCCCTCGGCCTGTCGGCCAGCGACGAGTTGGACAACAACAACGGCTACGGCTATTTCGCCGCCCTCGACGGGTTGATCGTCACCGAGCCGACACGCACCAACGTCAACGACTTCCGCGCCATCCTGATCCTTGAGACTGCCCACCATGACGCCTGACAAGAAGGTCAAAATTCTCGCCACCCTGGGCCCGGCCACCGATGGTATCGACGACATCCGCGAACTGGTGGAAGCCGGGGTGAATATCTTCCGGCTCAATTTCAGCCACGGCGATCATGCCGACCATGCCCAGCGCTACCAGTGGATCCGCCAGGTGGAGCGCCAGCTGAACTACCCGTTGGGCATCCTCATGGACCTGCAAGGGCCGAAGCTGCGCGTTGGGCGCTTTGCCGAGGGCAAGGTGCAACTGGTGCGCGGCCAGGCCTTGCGCCTGGACCTGGACCCGACGCCGGGCGACCAGCGCCGGGTCAACCTGCCCCACCCGGAGATCATCGCGGCGCTGGAGCCCGGTATGGACCTGCTGCTGGACGACGGCAAGCTGCGCCTGCGCGTCATCACCAAACATGCCGACGCTATCGACACCACGGTGCTGAATGGCGGCGAATTGTCTGACCGCAAAGGCGTGAACGTCCCACAAGCCTTGCTCGAACTCAGCCCATTGACCGCCAAGGATCGGCGCGATTTGAGCTTCGGCCTGGAACTGGGTGTGGACTGGGTTGCGCTGTCGTTCGTGCAGCGCCCGGAAGACATTCGCGAAGCCCGCGAGCTGATCGGTGACAAGGCCTTCCTCATGGCCAAGATCGAGAAACCCTCGGCCGTGCAGCGCCTGCAGGAAATCGCCGAACTGAGCGACGCGATCATGGTAGCCAGAGGCGACCTGGGCGTGGAAGTGCCCGCCGAAAGCGTGCCACAGATTCAGAAGGACATTATCAGCACCTGCCGTCAGCTGGGTAAGCCGGTGGTGGTGGCCACGCAGATGCTCGAGTCCATGCGCTTCTCACCGGCGCCGACCCGTGCCGAAGTCACTGATGTCGCCAATGCTGTGGCCGAAGGCGCGGACGCGGTGATGCTGTCGGCCGAAACCGCGTCCGGCGAATACCCGCTGGAAGCCGTGCAAATGATGAGCAAGATCATTCGTCAGGTGGAGAACGGCCCGGATTACCAGGCGCAACTGGATGTCAGCCGGCCCAAGGCGGATGCCACGGTGTCGGACGCCATCAGCTGCGCGATCCGCCGCATCAGCAGCATCCTGCCGGTAGCGGTGCTGGTGAACTACAGCGAGTCGGGCAGCTCCAGCCTGCGCGCGGCCAGGGAGCGGCCGGTGGCGCCGATCCTCAACCTCACGCCCAACCTGTCCACGGCGCGACGGTTGAGCGTGGCGTGGGGCGTGCATTCGGTGGTCAATGACCGCCTGCGCCAGGTGGATGAGGTGTGCTCCACGGCGCTGGAGATTGCCCAGGCGCAGGGCATGGCGGAGCGTGGGGATACGTTGGTGATTACCGCGGGAGTGCCGTTCGGGCAGCCGGGGTCGACCAATTCGCTGCGTATCGAGACGTTGATTTAGCGTCTGCAAGGCCCTCATCGGGGGCAAGCCCCCTCCCACATTTGAATCTGTGAACCCAATCAAGTGTGGGAGGGGGCTTGCCCCCGATGGGAACGACTCGGTCCCACTGACTAACCACCATGCACAACCCAACCTGCCCCGACTGGGCCGAAGCCCTGCTCAACGGCTTCAGCCAGATCTTCCTGCAGCGCCAGCCGCTGTGCGGCCTGCTGTGCCTGCTGGCAATCCTGATCGGCGCCCCGGCCTGGTTCGGCGGAGCATTGCTGGGTGGCGTGGCGGGGTTGCTCACGGCCCAGCGTCGCGGTTATCCCAAGGCCGAACGCCAGGCCGGCCTTTACAGCTACAACGGCGTATTGCTGGGTTTGTTGATCAGCCAGCACTTTGCCTGGTCGGCGTTGTTGCCGCCGCTGATCCTGGCGTGCGGCGGACTGGCGGCGATGTTGACACGGCAATGGCTGAAACACGCCGACCAGCCCAATGACTTGCCCGCTTACACCGTGCCTTTTGTCGGCCTGGGCTGGTTGTTGCTGGGCACGGTGCCGGAGAACACGTTTGCCCTGAGCGAACCCGACACCTTGGCTATCCTCACCGCACCTTTTACCGGGCTCGCGCAAATCATGCTGCTGGATCAACCGGTGGCGGGTGCGCTGATTGCACTGGGCCTGTGGCTGGCCAACCGTCGCGCCGCGGTATGGGCGCTGATCGGCGCCAGCGTCGGTGTGCTGCTCGCGCTGTGGCTGGACGAACCCGCCAGTGCCCTCCTCGGCCTGCACAGCTACAACCCGGCGTTGGCGGCTGTGGCATTGAGCCAGGTGCGTCGCCAACCCTGGCTGCCGCTGCTCGGCATCCTGCTGGCGATCCTCCTTACACCGGGCTTTGCCGCCCTGCACCTGCCCGCGTTGACCGCGCCGTTCATCCTCGCCTGCTGGCTGGTGCGCGCCGGTGCTCGAGTGCTTCAGAAACCCCGCATGGACAGCCCCTTCGAATCCCCCTAGGCTTGCTCGATATTCGATTCAGGCGGGCTTTATGGACAGCAACAACGACTGGCGCCAGCGGCTCTACGTCATGGTTTTTCAAAGTGACACGGTCGCCGGGCGGCGCTTCGATGGCATCCTGCTGCTGATCATCCTCGCCAGCCTGGTGATCGTGATGCTCGACAGCATCGACCAGATCCACCAGAACTACGCCGACGTGCTGGCGTACATCGAGTGGGGCTTCACCCTTATCTTCCTGATCGAGTACGGGCTGCGACTGTACTGTTCGCCCAAACCCCTGCGCTACGCCTTCAGCTTTTATGGGCTGGTGGATCTGCTCGCCATCGTGCCCGGCATCCTCGCGCTGTACTACAGCGACGCGCAGTACCTGCTGATCATCCGCATCATCCGCATGCTGCGGATCTTCCGCGTGCTCAAGCTCAGCCCCTACCTCAAGCAAGCCAATTACCTGATGGCGGCGCTGCGCGGCAGCAAGCAGAAGATCGTGGTGTTCCTGGTGAGCGTATGCACCCTGGTCACGGTGTTCGGCACCTTGATGTATGTGATCGAAGGCCCGGAGCACGGGTTTACCAGTATTCCCAAGGGCATCTACTGGGCCATCGTGACCCTGACGACGGTGGGCTTTGGCGATATCGTGCCCAAGACCCCGCTGGGCCAGGTGATTTCGTCCCTGGTGATGATCACCGGTTATTCGATCATCGCCGTGCCCACCGGTATCTTCACCGCCGAACTGGCCAGTGCCATGCGCGGTGAGCAATTGCAGCATGACTGCCCGGTGTGCAAGAAAGACAGCCATGAGCCAAATGCCGCGTTCTGCTCGCGCTGTGGGAGCAATCTTTTTAAGAAAGTGGAATAAGCAAAGTTCGTTTTAATCTTTAAGCGTCTATGCGACGCCAGCTATAGTCGCTGGCAAATTGCCCCCACTCAATCAGCAACCTTCTCGAACAACAAGGAATGAGCAGTGAAAAAACTCGTTAGCGCCTCCCTTCTGGCCGCCGGCCTTGCCCTGGCGGGCGCCGCCCAGGCTGCCCCCGTCACACTGCTCAACGTCTCCTACGACGTGATGCGCGACTTCTACAAGGACTACAATGCCGCGTTCCAGAAGCACTGGGAAGCCGAGCACCCGAACGACAAGCTGACCCTGCAGATGTCCTTCGGTGGCTTGAGCAAGCAAGCGCGTTCGGTCATCGACGGCCTGCCCGCCGACGTGATCACCATGAACATGGCCACCGACATCAACGCCCTGGTGGACAACGGCAAACTGGTGCCGGACAACTGGGTCACCCGCCTGCCGAACAACAGCGCGCCGTTCACCTCGGCCACCGTTTTCATCGTGCGCAAGGGCAACCCGAAAGCCCTGAAAGACTGGCCGGACCTGTTGAAAGATGGCGTGCAGGTGATCGTGCCCAACCCGAAAACCTCGGGTAACGGCCGCTACACCTACCTGTCGGCCTGGGGCTATGTGCTGAAGAACGGCGGTGACGAAAACAAAGCAAAGGCCTTTGTCGGCAAGTTGTTCAAACAAGCCCCGGTACTGGACACCGGTGGCCGTGCCGCCACCACCACTTTCATGACCAACCAGATCGGCGACGTGCTGGTGACCTTCGAGAACGAAGCCGAGATGATCGCCCGTGAATTCGGCCGTGATCAGTTCGAAGTGATCTACCCGAGCGTCTCCGCCGAAGCCGAGCCACCGGTGTCGGTGGTCGACAAAGTGGTCGAGAAGAAAGGCACCCGCGTGGCCGCCGAAGACTACCTGAAGTACCTGTGGTCGCCGGAAGGCCAGGAAATCGCGGCCAACAACTACCTGCGCCCGCGTGATCCGAAAGTGTTGGCCAAGTACACCGACCGCTTCCCGAAAGTCGACTTCCTGTCGGTAGAGAAGACCTTTGGTGACTGGCGCACCGTGCAGAAGACCCACTTCAATGATGGTGGGGTGTTCGACCAGATCTACAGCGGCCAGTAATTGATAAATGTGGGAGGGGGCTTGCCCCCGATGGCGGTGTATCAGCCGGTTTATCCGCTGGCTGACACGCTGCTATCGGGGGCAAGCCCCCTCCCACATTTGGCTCTGTGTTTGGCCATTACATCGGCGGTGTGACGCCATCCTTGCCGGCGGAGATCGCCTGGGCTGTGATCGTCCCATCCGCCCCCTGCGCGGCAAACAGCACCACTTTCACCCCCGGCTTGAGCAAGCTGCG
Organism: Pseudomonas azotoformans; assembly: GCF_900103345.1. Lineage (NCBI taxonomy): Bacteria > Pseudomonadati > Pseudomonadota > Gammaproteobacteria > Pseudomonadales > Pseudomonadaceae > Pseudomonas > Pseudomonas azotoformans. Next base: position 6,682,725 of record NZ_LT629702.1, on the reverse strand, counting down.
GTCACCCGGCTCCAGGTTCACGATCGGCACATCTTCCGGCACCACGATCTTCTGCTCGCCGCCTTTGTATTTCACCGTCAACGTGCGCCCGCTGCTCACCACCAGGTCGCCGACGGTGCCGTTGGTCATGCTGCTGCCTTCTTTCAAATCAAATGCACGATGCCCGTCGCCCGTGCCGGCCATCGCCGGCGGGAACACGTGCACCTCCAACGCCGTCAGGCTGCCGTCGTCGTTGGGCATGGCGGCGGAGCCGATGTAGCTGCCCGGCTTGATTTCATCGATTTTGGCCAGGGTGACCGCGCGCACCTGGGTGTCTTGGGTCAAGTGCACGACAACCTCTTCGCCGCTGTTGACCTTGACGTGCATCGCATCCCCGTCCATCGCCGTAATGGCGCCGCGTACGCCCACGCGCGGGGCCTCGGCAGCCTGGGCCAGGCCCACGGCCATGGCGGCGGCGAGCGTGGAAGCCAGGAGCATCTTGTTCAACGTGATCTTCATTGCAATGGATTTCCTGTTTTGGCAGTTGCGTCTGAATGTATCATCAGCCTTCGCGCAGAAAGTTAACGATTCACTCATCATTACCGGGCATGAGTGTTATCACTGCCAGCGGCCTACCCGGGCTACGGTGTTGTCTTTAGGCTCGCCCCACTTCCTTCGCTTTTACGAGAACACCATGAACGCTACTTCCCACGCTACAAGCACCATGACCCGGAGCATGGTGCTGCTGTTTGCGTTTTGCTGCGGCGCCATCGTTGCCAACATCTACTACGCGCAACCCATCATCGAGCTGATCGCGCCGGACATCGGCCTCACGCCGGCCATGGCCAGCCTGATCGTCTCGCTGACGCAAATCGGCTACGCCCTGGGGCTGTTTTTCCTGGTGCCCCTGGGCGACCTGCTGGAAAACCGCAAGCTGATGATCGCCACTACGGTGATCGCTATCGCCAGCCTGCTGGGGGCCGCGTTTACCGAACAACCGAACCTGTTCCTGCTGGTATCGCTGCTGATCGGCTTCAGTTCGGTCTCGGTGCAGATCCTGATTCCGTTGGCTGCGCACTTGGCGCCCGCCGAATCACGGGGCCGTGTGGTCGGCAGCATCATGGGTGGCCTGCTGCTCGGCATCCTGCTGGCACGGCCCGTGTCCAGCGTGGTCGCGGACCACTTCGGCTGGCGGGCGATGTTCATGGCGGCGGCGGCGCTGATGGCGTTTATCAGTGTGGTGTTGATGCTGACCATTCCCAAGCGTCAGCCGGATCACTCTGCCAGCTATGGCCAACTGCTGCGCTCCCTCGGCACCTTGCTGCGCGAGCAACCGGTGCTGCGTCAACGGGCGTTCTACCAAGGCTGCATGTTCGCCACCTTCAGCCTGTTCTGGACCGCTGCCCCACTGGAACTGGCGCGCAACCATGGCCTGAGCCAAAGCGAGATCGCCCTGTTCGCCCTGGTCGGTGCGCTGGGTGCCATTGCCGCACCCATCGCCGGTCGCCTGGCCGATGCCGGTCACACCCATCGCGCTTCGCTGCTGGCCATGTTGTTCGCCGCGTTGAGCTTCCTGCCGGCCTTCGTGCACCCGCTGTACAGCGTGATCGGCCTGGCCGTGACCGGCGTGGTCCTGGACTTCTGCGTGCAAATGAACATGGTGCTTGGCCAGCGCGCCATCTACGCCCTCGACGCCAACAGCCGCAGCCGCCTGAACGCGCTGTACATGACCAGCATCTTCATCGGCGGCGCGTTCGGCTCGGCGATTGCCAGCAGCGTATATGAACACGGCGGCTGGCTGGGTGTGATGCTGGTGGGCAGTGCATTCCCGTTGATCGCATTACTACGGTTCCTGAGTGCTTCCCGTGAGGCCTCGGTGGCCACTGCCTGAGGCGCTTGTCTCTCTACGTCAAAGCCGTCCGCCAGCAATGACGGACGGCTTTGACTGGATGCCGTTCCAAACGGCGACGCGCCTTTCGCACTACCATCAGGTACGCCGGGATAACTGCCGATCGTAGGCATGCTTCAACTTCATGCCCACAATGTCTGAGGCCCTTATCACATTAGGGCTGTTGACGACAAAATCACTGCGCTTGTCGCCATCCAGGTCAACGGCTAGCCAGTACCGACCATCACCGCCCGATTTCACGATGAATGCCTCACCGGCCTTCCCCGTGAACCTGTCTACCTGCGTCAGCGAAGTACCTGACTTTTCAAGCATTCTGGATAAATCAATTTTGTCCTTGCCACTTGTGAAATCTTTCAAGATGTCGACCTTCCGACAATTCGACTCAGAAGCGGCATTGTACGTGTACGTCTTGCCGCCTCTTTCCGCTTTTGCAGTGCCATCTCTCTTACTCCTCGGCGGGCCTGGCTCTGGTTCCTGCCCTGTCATCAAATCGGGCGCCGGATCAATGGCGATGGGAGGCTCAGGGTTCACCAGCAAATCCTTGTAGTGGATTTTGCCCTTAGTGTTCACCAGAACATCAGGTTTCCCATTACCTGTCAGGTCGAGCGCCAGGCTTCCCTGCCCGGTGCTGGCGTTGTGGCTCAATACCGCCTCGCCCGCACGCGCGCTGAATTGGTCAACAATGTAAAGGACCTTCACCGCAGCGCGCCTCAACAGCATGGAGATGTCGACTCTGTCGGTGCCGCTGGCAAAGTCCACAATCACATCAGGGGACTCAGGCGTGGAGTCTGCAACGCTGTCATAGACAAAGGTGTCTGCCCCGCCGCCGCCCTCGAGCGTATCGGCCCCGCCCCCACCCTTGAGGCGGTTGCCGACCTGATTACCGATCAGGTTGTCATCACTGGAACCACCCACGGCATTTTCCAACGTGACCCCCTTGGCGATGGAGACGTTGTTTTTCAGGCCGCCAACATCCGAAAAGGCTTCAGCATTAAGATTGATTTTCTGTTTCTGGCGAAAGCCGGAAAAGTCCAGGGTATCCGTTCCACCTGCGTCCCAGACGCAAAAAACAGGTTTGTCCCTGGCGCTCTTCAGGCTGTAGAAGTCTCGACCGGCGTTGGAGTTGAAACCATAGGTCGTGTTGGTTTTTCGAGTGTGGGTGTTCGCCCCGTACAACCGCTGTACCGCAGCGATGTCGTGCATCATGGGAGCTGAGATTTTTTTGCCGTTGTAGGGATCATCGCCAAAAGATGAATCGTGGTAGCTCATGGCGGTGTAGGTGGTTGAGTCCTCCCGGTAACCCGGGCCTTCTCCGTGGGGATGCCGCAGACCAATGGAATGGCAAAGTTCGTGGACTGCCACCTTATCAAACAAAGTCCCGTGTTCCAGCTTTCCATCAGCCCCCCCAGTGCCGATATCGACCGTGCCGATCGACCAGTCATTGGGCAGGCTCGCTACTCCCCCTGCATATCCCGGTATGGCTGAGATACGGAGGGAGGCATCAGCCCCCTTGGCATTTTCCTCGAAAGACAGGTTGGTCACCTCCGCCCAAGACAGAAGGTTTTCCCTGATCCGCAATTTCTGGTGAGGGGTAAATCTAGAGTCCAAGGTATACGACAGGTCTATTTTCTTGTCGTTATTACGATCTCGCCATTTGAGAGCTCCTCGCGTGAGATGTTTCGCAGCGTGATCCGTCGTGTATGAAGTTGGGTGGCCACCTGCTTTTAAAATGGCATAATTGAAAACTCTGCCACTGTTCGCAACAGAGGGAACGGTTGATATTTTCATGAGAAACTCGCTAAGATTTTAAAAACGAAACAATAATTAATATCCACACAAACCATTTACAAAAAAGCACACTATGAATACATAAACAAAGTCGCATGGAGAAACACGCCAAACAAGCACTTGAGTCATACCATTTGAAACACCGAACACTCGCCACACACTAACTAATAAAAACTCATGCATCATCTGACGTTCGAAAATACTTGCAACTGACAACGGCATCCAAGCGTTCACCTGAACCACCTGAATATCCAGTTTGCGAAGTGAGAGATCCCTGAAACTATCTGTTTGCCCACCCGCTCGCCAAACCAGGGTGCAGGTGCAAGTGCAGGCCCAGGCGTTGGAAGTGGGTCCGGCTCTGACGTTGAATCAGGTGCAGGATCCGGGTCCGCTTCCGGTGTGGGGTCAGCCGTTTGATCGGGCGTTACGGCCGCGCGCTCCCCCTTACCGCTCCAGATCACGTCCTCCTGTTTGATTAGGCCATGGCTGTTGATCAACAGTTTGGCCGTGCCATCTCCCTTGGTATCCACGGCCAGTGTGGAGCGCCCGGTTGTGGTGTCATGACTGAGCACCGCGTCGCCTGCACGCCCGCTGAAGCTATCCATGAAATTCAGCGACGTGAGCCCCGCCTCGCGCAGTACGCCGGCTACGTCGATTTTGTCGCTGCCGCTGGTGAAATCCTGAATAACGTCGGGGGCCTGGGGTGTTGAGTCGCTGACGCGGGCGTAGACAAACGTGTCGGCGCCAGCGCCACCGCGCAATGTGTCGCTGCCGCCGGCCCCTTTCAAGCGGTTATTGGCGCTGTTACCCGTCAACACATCGCTGTTGGAGCCACCAATGGCGTTTTCAACGATCACCCCCTTGGCGATCGATACATTCCCCCGCAGCCCGCCCACATCCGAAAACGCCTCGGCATTGAGGTTGATGTTTTGTTTGTCGGCAAAGCCGGAGAAATCCAGGGTGTCCTCGCCACCGCCATCCCAGACGCTGAACACGGGCTTATCGCGGGCGCTCCTGAGGCTGTAGTGCTCACGCTCGGTGTTGGAGTTGAACCCATAGACGGTGTCGGTGGCACGGGTGCGCGTGTTCGCCCCGTACAAGCGCTGCAGCGCGGCGATATCGTCCATCATGGGGGCAGCAGGCAGTTTTTGGTTGAAGTCATGCCCCGGCTGTTTGCGCTCCGACCAATAGCTCATGACACTACGGGCCTTGGTGTCCTGCGCATAATCAGCATTGGCCTCGTAGGTGCCACCACCGTTGTAATTGCCCGGATGTTCCAGGCCCAAGGTGTGCCCCAACTCATGGACCAACAAGGATAAGAAATGGCTGCCCATTTCAGGGTTGGCGCCCGCACCTCCAGTGCCCACATTCGCCGTTACGCTTGACTTGGACTGATTGGGAAAGGCCGCCCAGCCTGACCAGGACCCCGGCACGCCCCTGATGACTATGCCGCCATCCGTAGGCGCACTGTTTTCGACAAAGGAAATGTTGGCGACATCGGCATAGGCCTTCAATGCCTGCCTGGCGCGCTCTTTCTGGGCCGAGGTAAAGACGCCGGAAAAACTGAAGCCCACCAGGATTTTATTGTCCCGATCCCGATCATGAAACTTGTAGTTACCTCGAGTGATATGTTTAGCCGCCTGCGCGGTGCTGAACGACTTCTTATTGTTTCCCCAGTGCAAGGCGTCGTTATCAAACGCTGACGAAAGGGAATACGGCGCAAGCGCAGGGGGTTGCTGTGAAGGTTGCCTGACAGGAAAGTGCATGACGATGAATACTCTGAACAGTGAAGAGCCATTCGTCCCTGTATGAGAAATACCAACGCTGACCAGTCCATTGGCAGGACGCTAAAATTCTCAAATCAATGACACGTTCGCCAGTGCTGCTTCTTTTCAAAAATACTTAATAAACACACCTGCAAAGAAAACACACCCAATCACTGATCGGCCCAACTTTCCTGACATATCAACAACACTATTAAGTTGATTTTTAGAGAAAAAAAACTTGTAAAACACTCCCTTATTTCAATCAAAATCTTAATTTAAAACATCAGGAAACTGACTCAAACATGCCCGGAAAAAGGCGCGCAAAAAAACCGCGCTCATCCGACAACGTACGCGGCCAACCCCTGACACCGCCTGATCGCCCTAGGACCGCACCAATTTTTCCAACGCCGCGTCCGCGAGGAATGAAGAGCGGCTTTTGACCTTGTGCTCCCGTACATAGCGGTCGATGCGCTGGATGACATAACCGGGCAAGGTCACATTGACCTTCTCGGTCTTGCCCAGGTAAGGCGTCACGTCCAATTCCAACATGCCCCAGCCCATGCCCGCGTAGTCCTCGTGGGCATGATAATGGGCGACCGACGTTGGCATCGGAATGGTCCCGCCCTCTGCGGCGATCTCTTGCAGCATGATGTGCGCAACTTCCACGGCCGCGTTGTAGGCCTCTTCAAAACTGTCCCCGGCGGTGACTGCGCCTGGAATATCGGGGATCTGGATACCGGTGGCGGTGAAATCATCGCCCCATTCGATACAGATTGGGTATTGCATGAATGCTCTCCTTAAAAATCAAACAGCCCGGCGCGCTTCCTGATGCTTCTGACAGTGCCCAACGGCAAGTCTTTTTTAGGATGAGGCACGGGAATCGTGTACGGGCTGTAACGATGGGTAAAAATGTGATGGCTGCCCGTGACCCGATCCAACACCCAGCCCGCCTCTTGCAGTTCCTTGATCAATAGCCTGCTTTGCACCCTCGCCTCCTTGGCTTGGCCTGAATAAAAGTAACCCTAGAGTTATCTTTACTCAAGCACAAAATACGTATGCCTGACTGACGGCTGTTTTACCGAATATTGAAAACCCACCGGCTCAATACGGGAAACGCATGACACCGCTAGCCCAGCGCCTTAGGCTTGAGCGCCGCCCAGCCAACAGGAACGCCCGATGGACCGTCTCACTGCCATGGAAACCTTCGTTCACGTCGTCGAGACCGGCTCCTTCTCGGCCGCCGCCAAACGCCTGGGCATCGGCCAACCCGCCGTTTCCAAAAGCATCGCGCAATTGGAAGCCCGCCTGGCCGTGCGATTGCTGCTGCGCTCGACGAGGGGCCTGACCCCTACCGAAGCAGGCCTGGCATTTTTCGAGAAAGCCAAGAGCGCCATTTTCGAAGCCGATGAAGCTGACGAGGCGGCCCGTGGCGCAGGCGCTGGCTTGACGGGCAACCTGCGGGTCAGCGCCGGCGTGACGTTCTCCCGTATGCGGATCATTCCTAACCTGGGACCGTTCCTGGACCAACACCCAGGCCTGAACATCGACGTGTTGCTCGACGACCGCCTCCTCAACCTGGTTGAAGACGGCATCGACGTCGCCCTGCGTATCGGCAACCTGAGTGATTCCGGCCTCACGGCTCGCCGGCTTGGCCAAAGCCCGAGCCGGGTGTTCGGTACACCGGCCTACTTCGAACGTTTCGGCGAACCACAAAGCCCGGCGGATATCCTCAATCACCAGGCGGTGATCTACAGCCTCGGGGAGAGCCCGCTCTGGTCGTTCAAACAAGGCCCACACGAACACGCCATCGCCGCTCGCGGGCGCTTGCGTGTCACCTCTTCCGAAGGTTTGCGCGCAGGCGTGCTCGCCCACCATGGCCTGGCGATGACGTCCGAATGGATGTTCTCGCCGGAATTGGCCAGGGGTGAGGTGAAAGCCGTGTTGACCGACTGGGAACTGCCGCCCAAGGATCTCTGGGCGGTATTGCCGACGGGTCGAATGCCAAGTGCCAAAGCCAAGGCATTTATCGAATATGTTGAAGGTTTACTGACGAAATAGCGTTCTGTGGAACCGTAGGGGTTCAGAGGATCCGGCCATCCCAGCCGACCGTGACATGCCGTGGCAACTCGCGGCGATGCTCCAGCAACCAGGCATCCAATGTGTGCCCGACATGGGTCAGCACGCCCAACTGCGCACCCGTTTCCTCGATGCTCTGCAACGCCAGCGTCAGGTCATTGTGATTGCGCGGTGCCTGCGGCTGCGGCGGCATGGAGCAGTCCAGCACCAGCACATCCAGGGGTTCGCGTTGCAGCCAGGCCAGGGTCGCAGGCGGCAGGCCGACGGTGTCGGTGAGGTAGGCGATGCGTCGACCCTCGCCTTCCAGCAGGTAACCCAGGGTTGGTTTGGAATGCTGCAACGGCAACGCGGTGACGCTCAGTTCGCCAAACTGCCGGGTTTCACATTCGCTGAATGGCTGGCTGAAATCCAGGATGCCCGGATGTTTGTACAGATCGGACAAACCTTCGGCATCCACCGGTCCGTGCACCGGAATCACCAGCCCTTGCCCCCAGCGCAGGTGCAACAGACCCTGGGCATGATCGGCATGATAGTGGGTCTGCAAGATCCCGTTGAAACTGCGCGGCGGGAAGCGTTCGGTGAGGTCGGGCAAACCGCTGTCGATCAACCAGCGCTGGTCGCCGCATTCGATCAACGCGCTGCACGGGCGACGGCGCAGGCTGGCATCATTGCGCGCCAGACCACACGCGGCGCACTCACAGCCATACACCGGGACTTGCCGCGCGTCACCGGTGCCGAGCAAGGTCAGGCGCATGCCGAGTGCCCGTGATCGATGCAGCACAGCAGGCGCTCGACCGTATGCTCCAGCGGCCCGGAGTTATCCAGCACGAACAACCCCGCACCGTTGCCGGCGATCAGCTCGGCGGTGAACCGCGCATTGCGCGCCAGGCGCGCTTCGATATCCGCCAACGCCTCACGGCCCCGTGCGATCAGGCGTTCGCGTAACACCGCCTGGTCCACCGTCAGCAGCAACACCAGCGAAGTCGGGTAGCGTTCACGAGTCTGTGCCAGATGGGCACGGGAGCCGTTGACCAGCACGTCGTCCCCCGCAGCCAGCCACTCATCGATCTCTTTGGGAATGCCATAGGACAAGCCATTCGCCTGCCAGCTCAGGGCAAATGCGCCCTCAGCCTGCATCGTAGCGAACTGCTCCGGGCTGACGCCCTGCGCCGCTTCGCCCACCGCTTCCGCCGAGCGGGTGATAACGCGGCGCACAATGCGGCAACCGCGCTCGGCCAAGCGTGGGCGTGCGGCATCCAGCAGGCTGTCCTTGCCCGAGCCGGACGGCCCGATGAGATAGATCAACCTGCCTGCCATCAAAACACCCTCTTCGCTTGTCGCCATACTTGTTGCACTACAGGCAGCCCTTCGCGGCTGCGGGCCTGGACCAGGTCGGCGCGCAGGCCGAGGGCAATCTCGCCACGGTCCTTCAGCCCTGCCGCTTGCGCAGGCGCCAGGCTGATCATCTTGACCGCCCGTGACAGGTCGCCGCCGTCTTGCTGGTCAGCCAGCACGAAGGCCGCCTGCAACAGGCTGGCCGGGTAGTAATCACTGGAAAGTATATCCAGCAAGCCCTCGGCCGCCAGGCCGGCGGCGGCCACATTACCCGAGTGCGACCCGCCGCGCACCACGTTCGGCGCGCCCATCAACACTTTCATGTTCAACGCCTGGCAGCCCTGCGCCGCCTCAAGCGTCGTGGGGAATTCAGCGATGGTCATGCCATAGCGTGCCGACTCCTGCACATGGGCCAGCGTCGCATCGTCGTGGCTAGCTACCGAGAGGCCACGCGCCAGACAATGCTCGACGATAGCCGCACGGTAGCGGTCGCTGTAGGCCAGGGAGTTGGCCTTTTGCAGCACGATGAAGGCGTCCATGGTTTCGTCGTTCAGGTGGTACTTGCCCATGTAGTACTCACGGTACTTGGCTTCAAGCACGAACTGGCGCTGGCCCGGCGAATGGTCCATCACCGACACCAATTGCACCAGCGGGTTTTCCACCAGGTCGCGGAACACACTGAGGGTGTCCGGGTGGCACAGCTCGCAACGCAGATGCAGGTGGTGCTCGGCGCGGGTCAGCCCGGCACCTTCTGCCTGGGCGATGGCATCGAGCATCGCCGGCAGTTTTTTCATGCGGTTGCCCTTGGGGTTCACGTCGCCGATGGACACCGCATCGAAGACGGTGGTGATGCCCGCCGCGATAATCTGCGCATCGTGGCTGAGCACTGCCGAGGTCGACGGCCAGTCCACGCCGGGGCGCGGGGTCATGTGCTTTTCCAGGTTGTCGGTATGCAGCTCCACCAGGCCCGGCAGCAGGAAATCACCGCCCAGGTCCTGGGCCTGGGGCAATTGGCTGCGGCCTTCGGCGAGGTCGACGATCTTGCCGTCACGCAACACCACCGAGCCCAGGAACATGCGATCAGCCGTGACGACCTGGGCATTACTGAGGATCTGTTCAACGGGCATGGGCGTATTCCTCTTGGGCAACAGGCGTGGGGGTCATGTCGAAATGGCGGTCGGCCACCGCTTCACGGGCGGCGCGGTCGTGGAAGATGCCGATCAATGCAGCGCCGGCTGCCTTGGCTTCGTTCATCAGTTCCAGCACCACCTGGCGGTTGTGGTCGTCCAGGGAGGCGGTGGGTTCGTCCAGCAGCATCACCGGCCAGGCCACCATGAAACCGCGGGCGATGTTGACACGCTGTTGCTCGCCACCGGAGAAAGTGCCGGGCGCCAGTGGCCACAGGCGCTGGGGGATGTTCAGACGGGTCAGCAGGTGTTCGGCGCGCTGTTGTGCCTCGGCTTTCGACCCGCCTCGGGCCAACGCCGGCTCCATAACCACATCCAGGCACGCCACACGCGGAATCACCCGCAGGAATTGGCTGACGTAGCCCAGGGTCTGCTGGCGCACCTGCAGAATCTCGCGGGGCGCGGCGCCCACCAGCTCCAGCCACTCGCCGGCATGGCGCACACGAATGCTGCCACCGGCCGGTAGATAGTTACCGTACAGGGTACGCAACAAGGTGCTTTTACCCGCACCGGACTGACCGTGCAGCACCAGGCATTCGCCGCCCTGCACACTGAACTCCACCCCGCGCAGCACATTAAGTACTACACCGTTCTGCTGATGCAGGGTGAAGGTTTTCGAGAGGTCACGGACCTCGATCAAGGCATTTGTCATGGCTGCAATACCGAAGACACCAGCAGTTGAGAGTAAGGGTGCTGTGGATCGTCGAGGATCTGGTCGGTGAGCCCGGTTTCCACTACACGGGAGCGACGCATCACCATCAGGCGGTCGGCCAACAGGCGTGCCACGGCCAGGTCGTGGGTGACGATCACCACCGCCAAATCCAGTTCACGCACCAGGCCGCGCAGCAGGTCGAGCAGGCGTGCCTGCACCGACACGTCGAGGCCGCCGGTGGGTTCGTCCATGAACACCAGCCGTGGGCTGGAAACCAGGTTGCGGGCAATTTGCAGGCGCTGCTGCATGCCGCCGGAAAAGGTGCGTGGCAGGTCGTCGATGCGTTGTGGGTCGATCTCCACCTGCGCCAGCCAGTCCAGGCCGGCGCCACGCAGTTGCGCGTAATTGCGCACGCCCTGGGCCATCAAGCGTTCACCAATGTTGGCGCCGGCCGACACGCCCATGCGCAAACCATCACGCGGGTTCTGTTCGACAAAGCCCCATTCGGTGCGCAGCAAAGTGCGGCGCTCGGCTTCGCTGGCGCTGTAGAGGTCGAGCCATTCGCCGTCCTGGCTGCGGTAGCCAATGCTGCCGGCTTGCGGTGGCAGGCGGCCGCTCAACAACGAAAGCAAGGTGGATTTACCCGAGCCGGACTCACCGACAATCCCAAGCACTTCGCCGGGGTACAGATCGAAGCTCACACCCTGGCACCCCTTCTCCGGGCCGTACAACAGGGACAGGTCACGTACTTGCAATAACGGCTGGCTCACTGGTTGTTCTCCTTCACCCGCTGGGCGCAATACCACGTGTCGGAACACACAAAACTCTGGGTTCCAGCGTCATCCAGAATCAGCTCATCAAGGAACGATTCATGGCTGCCGCAGATTGCGCAGCTGTGCTCCCACGTCTGCACTTCGAACGGGTGATCCTCAAAGTCGAGGCTGGTGACCTGGGTGTATGGCGGCACCGCGTACAGGCGCTTCTCGCGGCCGGCGCCAAACAGCATCAGCGCCGGGCTCATGTCGAGTTTGGGGTTGTCGAATTTGGGGATTGGCGACGGGTCCATCACGTAGCGTTCATCCACCGTCACCGGGTAGGCGTAGGCCGTGGCGATGTGGCCGAAGGTGGCGATGTCCTCATACAGCTTCACGTGCATCACCCCGTAATCATTGAGGGCGTGCATGGTGCGGGTCTCGGTTTCCGACGGTTCGATAAAACGCAGCGGCTCTGAGATCGGCACCTGGAACACCATGATCTGGTTCGCCTGCAAGGGCGTTTCCGGGATGCGGTGGCGGGTCTGGATCACCGTCGCTTCGGGGGTCGCTTCGGTCGTGGCGACGCCTGCGGTGCGCGCAAAAAAGCGGCGGATCGACACCGCGTTGGTGGTGTCGTCGGCGCCCTGGTCGATGACCTTGAGCACGTCATCGTCCCCCAGGATCGCGGCGGTCAATTGCATGCCGCCGGTGCCCCAGCCGTAAGGCAGCGGCATCTCGCGGCCACCGAACGGCACCTGGTAGCCGGGGATCGCGACGGCCTTGAGCAAGGCGCGACGGATCATGCGCTTGGTCTGTTCGTCGAGGTAGGCGAAGTTGTACGCGGCGTCATTCATGGCTCGGGCCCTCGGCCGGTTGGCGCAGTTTGCGGATCAGTTCCAGCTCGGACTGGAAGTCCACGTAGTGCGGCAGTTTGAGGTGGGAGACAAAGCCCGCGGCCTCGACGTTGTCGCAGTGGGCCAGCACGAACTCTTCGCGCTGGGCGGGCGAGACGATCTCTTCGTTGTACTCCTCGGCGCGCAGCGAGCGGTCCACCAGGGCCATGCCCATGGCCTTGCGCTCGGCATGCCCGAAGGCCAGGCCGTAACCCCGCGTGAACTGCGCCAGCTCGGTAGCCGAACCGACAAACTGGTTGACCATCTCGCACTCGGTCACTTCGATGCTGCCCAGGCAGATGGGGAAACCCAGTTCTTCCGGTTCGATCCACACCTCCACATCACCGATGCGAATCTCACCGGCAAACGGGTGGTTGCGGCCGTAGCCACGCTGGGTCGAGTACCCCAGCGCCAGCAGGAAACCTTCGTCGCCACGGGCCAGGGCTTGCAGGCGCTCGGCGCGGCTGGCCGGGTATTCCAGCGGGTCGCGGGTGATGTCGGCAACACGGGCGTTGTCGTCGGTTTCGGTCTTTATCAGGCCTTCTTTGGCGAGCAGGCCGAGCACCCGTGGGCAGTCTTCCAGCGTCGCCTCCGGCACGGTCTGCGGCCCCGGGTACTCACCTTCGGCCAGCAGGGCAAAATCCAGCAGGCGGTGGGTGTAGTCGAAGGTCGGGCCGAGCAGTTGGCCGCCGGGCAGGTCCTTGAAGGTGGCTGACAGGCGCCGACTCAACGACATGCGGGCGGTATCGATCGGCAGGCTCGGGCTGAAGCGCGGCAGCGTGGTGCGGTAGGCGCGCAGCAGGAAGATCGCCTCCACCAGGTCCCCCGCCGCTTGCTTGATCGCCAGCGCGGCGAGTTCTTCGTCGAACAGCGAGCCTTCGGTCATCACCCGCGCGACGGCCAGGGGCAGTTGCTCGCGGATTTGCGTCACGCTCAGTTCCGGAATCGCGGTATCGCCCCGGCGTTTTTTTGCCAGCAGGCGGTGGGCATTGTCGATGGCCTGTTCGCCACCTTTGACGGCTACGTACATCAGGCGTGCTCCTGTGCAAGGCGGCTGCTGCGTGGCAGGCCGATCAGGTGATGGCCGGCGGCAAACAGCACGTCCAGGCCACGGGGAAAGGCTTCGCGCCGTTGGCGTTCCTGCCAGAAGGCTTGCGGCACCGGCACGTGCACCTGGCGCTGGGCCTTGATCCCCGGGCCGCGCCAGAGCAGGCCGCGACCGGACTCCAGGTCGGTGAGCTGCACGAGCAAGGTGCAGGACTGGTCGGGGTAGCGGTCGTTGCCGTGGTCGAAGCCGCTCAGATCCAGCAGGTCGTGTTCACCGAGCAAGGCGAACACCGCTTCTTCGCGACTCGACGTCAGCGGGCAACCGCAGTGGAACGCCAGGTTGGCGCGGATCAGCGGCGTGTCGAAGCTCGGTGAAAGCCACAGCGGCGTGTCCACGTCCAGCAGAGCCAGGCACAAGGCATACGTCGCCGGCGCCAGGCCGTCGAGGTGTGGGGCGGATGGCAGGTGCTGGATCAACCCCGGTTCGGCCAGGGCCTTGAGGGCGGCGCGAAAACCACGTTGGGCATCCAGTACCGGGTCGACAAACGCCGGTTGCAACAGGTGCGCATTCATCAGTTTTCTCCTCGCACGAGGGTGAAGAACTCGACTTTGGTGGCAGCGGTGTCCGCCTCTTTTTCAGCACGACGCCTGACCTGGGCGTTCGCCAGGGCAGTGATCAGATCGCTGAGCCAGATACTCGGCTGCGCGCCTTGCAGATGGGCGTCGGCCAGGGCGGCCAGCTCGGCATGCACCTTGTCGCGCCCGGCCAGGTAGCTGTAGCCGGTGCGGCCATCGGCCAGGCGCACTACGCAGCGGGTCACGCTCATTTCACCGACGTTGAACGGTGCGCCATTGCCGCCCATGCGACCGCGTACCAGGGTCATGCCGATTTCCGGGGCGCGAATAAGCTGGTACTCCGCGTCTTTCAAGGCCGCTTCATGGGGTTGCAGTTCACTGAGCTGGGCGCGGGCCAGCACGCCGATCCAATGTTGTCGCGGGGACAGGTTCATCAGGGTCTCCATCAAGTCACCACTTGGTACTGGAAGCGATCCGAACGGCTGGTGGACTGCGCCAACTCCACCGGGTGGCCGTCGCGATCGCGGGAAAGGGTGAATACGGTGAGGGCCGGCAAGTGCCGAGGCATCATCAGCAGCGCGGCTTCGTCACGGTTGGGCAGGCGCGCACCGATCAGGCTGTGGGTGCGGGTCAATGGCAGGTCGCGTTCGCGCAGGTACTGGCGCAGCGAACCGCCGGTGTAGTCGGCGAGCAACGGCGCACGGCTGGCGCAGTAGCGATGGCGGATCAGGCTGACGGGCTGGTGGTCGAGCTTGCGCAGGGTTTGCAGCTCGATCATCGGCGCCATTTCGGCGATCCCCAGGTGCAGCGCTTCTTCACGGCTGGCGTAGCAGTAGCGGCGCTTGAGCAACAGCGCCTGCACACCGACGCCCTGGGCTGACAGGGATTGGCTGTAAGAGGTCTCGGCGCCCATCGGGTAGATCAGCGGCCGGTCGAGCACCTGGGTGCCCTTGCCCTGACGGCGTAACAGGCTGCCTTCGAACACCAGCTCATCGATGGCGCGACGCAGGGTGTGGCGGTTGACGCCGAAGCGCTCGGCCATGTGCACCTCGCCGGGCAGGAAATCACCGGCGCTGTAGCTGCTTAATTCACGGCGCAGGATATCCGCGAGTTCGCGGTACACCGGCTCATCTTGTCTAGACAACTGCATGCTTAAAAAAAGCGCCGCGCGGGCACCCCTCCGAGGTCAGATGAACTGCTTGCGCAGGCGTTGGGACAGCACGTCGATCAGGCTCACCACCACGATGATCACCAGCAGCACCGCGCAGGTCTGGACGAACTGGAAGGCACGGATGTTTTCCCACAGGATCACGCCGATCCCGCCCGCGCCGACCATGCCCACCACCGTCGCCGAACGCACGTTGGCTTCGAAGCGGTACAGCGCGTAGCTCACCCACAGCGGCATCACTTGGGGGATCACGCCGTAGATCACTTCCTGCAAGGCGCTGGCGCCGGTGGCCCGTACGCCTTCAACAGGGCCGGGGTCGATAGCCTCGACAGCTTCGGCGAACAGCTTGGCGAGGACGCCGGTGGTGCTGATCCACAGCGCCAGTACGCCGGCGAAGGGGCCGAGGCCGACGGCAACCACGAACAACATGGCGAACACCATTTCGTTGATGGAGCGGAACGCATCCATCACGCGGCGCAGCGGTTGGTGCACCCACCACGGCGTGATGTTGTCGGCGCACAAGATGCCCAGCGGCACCGAGCAGACGATGGCCAATACCGTGCCCCACAGGGCGATCTGCACGGTGACGATCATCTCCTTGAGGTAACTGCGCCATTCGTGGAAGTCCGGCGGGAAGAAGTCGGCGGCGAAGGTCGCCATGTTTCCGGAGTCGCGGTACAGCGCCAGCGGGTTCATTTCCGCGCCGTGCCAGGCCCAGGCCAGCAGGACCAGGAACAGGCCCCAGCCGAGGTATTGCGGCCAGGTGCGTTTGCCGACGGCTTCAGCATGCAAGGTTGTCATGGGGCACTCTCAATAACGGTGGGAACTGGATCTCTGTGGGAGCGGCGGTGCGACGATTCGACTTGCTCGCGAATGCGGTGTGTCATTCAATGCATCCGGCGACTGATTCACCGCTTTCGCGAGCAAGCCCGCTCCCACATAAACCCGGCTCCTACAGGGGGTTAGCCGTTGGCCGCAGTTTTTTTGTCGAGCTCGGAGATGCGCTGTTGCAGCTTGGCCAGGTCGGCGTCGATATCCGCCAGCTTCTTGGCCTTGTCGGCAGCCTCCAGCTTGTCGTCGGCACTGATGGTGGTGCGCTGCTTGAACAGCTCCAGCTGACGGATCGGCAACAGTTGGTCATCGCTGGACGGCAGGAACTTGCCCAACTGCATGTTCTTCAGCACCGCCTTCTCTTCATCGGTGTCGCCGTAGTGGGCAAAGAAGTCGCGGATCTTGGTCTTCTCGCTGTCGCTCAGCGCCTTGCTCCACACCATCGGGTCGGCCGGGATCAGCGGCGATTTCCAGATCACCTTGAGCATGGCGGCCTTGTCCGGCTGGGTGACTTCCAGACGCTCCCAGCTCTCGGTATTGAAGGTGGCAACGTCCAGTTGCCCCTTGGCCACGCTCAACGCGTTGACTTCATGGCTGGAGTTGAGCGTGCGCTTGAACGCGGTGGCGGCATCCACGTTGTTCTTGGCGAATACGTAGTAGCCCGGCACCAGGTAGCCCGAGGTGGAGTTCGGGTCACCGTTGCCGAAGGTCAGGTTCTTGGCGTTCTTGAGCATGTCGTCGACGTTGTTGATCGGGCTGTCCTTGCGCACGATCAGCACGCTCCAGTAACCGGCGGCGCCGTTGGCGGCGGCGGTCTGGGCGAAGATCTCACCGTTGGAACGGTCCACCGCTTCCATCGCGGCCTTGTTGCCGAGCCAGGCCACGTCGACCTTGTTGAAGCGCATGCCCTGGATCAGGCCGGCGTAGTCGGAGGCGAAGGTGGCGTTGATGGTCAGGCCGGTCTTCTTGTGCATGTCATCCAGGAATGGCTGCCAGATGCTCTTGAGGTTCTGCGAAGACTCGGTGGACATGATGCCGAAGTTGATCACCTTGTCGGCGGCGTGGGCATTGCCCAGCGCGACACTGGCCAGCAATACGGCAGACAGAAACACATGGCCGATACGGTTCAACATGGAAAGGCTTCCTGTGGGTCGTGAGTAGGGTTTCAAGCGCGCGCCAGGGTCAGCCGAGGGGTGACGGTGGCGTGGCGGGTCTGGTCGGAAAACATCAGGCTGGTGTCGACGTCGGCACCGTACAAATCGTTGAGGAACTGGCTGCTCATCGCACTGCCCTGCCCGTCGAAATGAATGCGCCCACCTTTAAGGGCCACGGCACGCGGGCAATAACGCATGGCGTAATCGACTTGATGCAGGGTCACCACCACGGTCTTGCCGTCGCGGCGGTTGATGTCGGCGAGGATCTCCATGACTTTGCGCGCCGACTCCGGGTCGAGGGAGGCGATGGGTTCGTCGGCGAGGATCACCTCGGCGCGCTGGGTCAATGCGCGGGCAATCGCCACGCGCTGCTGCTGGCCGCCGGACAAGGTCGAGGCACGTTGCGCCGCCAGATCGGCCAGGCCGACGCGGGCCAGGGACTCCAGGGCAAACGCCTTCTCTTCGGCATTGAACAACCCCAGGCTGCCACGCCAGCGCGGCATGCGGCCCAGGCAACCGAGCAGCACGTTGTCGAGCACGCTCAGGCGATTGACCAGGTTGAACTGCTGGAAGATGTAGCCGATGTCCGCGCGCAACCGCCGCACCTTGCCGTTCAAGCGTCCACTGGCCTGCACTTCCCGGCCCAACACCTTGACGCTGCCGCCGTTGTTTTTGTCGCAACAGGCCAGGCCCGCCAAGTGGCGCAACAAGGTGGACTTGCCGGAACCCGAAGCGCCAATCAGCGCGACCATCTCACCCGGGGCAATGGTGAGTTCGAGGTCGACCAAGGCGGATTTCTTCGCAAAGGTCTTGTTCAAGTGATCGACATGGATAGCGTGATTCATGGGCTTCTCTGTCTTGTTTGAACAGCCTGGGATGGCTGCGGTTGAGTTCAAACGACAGTAGGCGCGGGAGGTGTCAGCGCTATTACTTGCACATGACTGGAGGGGGTCGGTTGGGTGAAGGTTTTATGAAAGGTTGCAAGTGAACTCAAATGGCACACACCCACACTGTGGTGAGCGGGCTTGTTGGGGTGAGTCTGCCTTGAGGTATTCTGCGCTCCCGTCATTGCATGAGGGCCACCCACCCTTAGCGAACCAAAAAACCTGGACGACCAAACCCAATGATCATCACCAAGGCGTGCCCCGTAGTCCTTCGCACAACACAGACTTTGGAAATCCTTGCATTCGAACACCCGCTTGCCGGTTTACAACTGGTCAAGGGCAGTGTTGAGCCAAACGAAACGACAGCCGCTGCGGCTATTCGCGAGTTACAGGAAGAAGCCGGTATAACCGGCAACGTCATTCGGAACTTGGGAACCTGGCATTCAGAGATCACCGGCCAGACTTGGGCATTTCACCAGTGCCATGTGTCGGCAGACCTTCCCGATAGTTGGACTCATTTTGCAGAAGATGATGGGGGCCATTGCTTTCGCTTCTTCTGGCACCCCTTGGGCAGCGAACTCACCAATGAATGGCACCCGATCTTTAAGGGCGCGCTGACCACGCTCATAGAGAAGCTTGGTTCTGAAGCGCGTTGAGCAGGACGTTCCCTACAGCAGTCATTCACATTCTGGACGCAAAAACGTTTGGTTAAGGTTTGATGGAAGGTTTCGATGGCGATTGTGACAACCCCTGCTTCAATCTGTTTGAGCCGCCCGGTATATATGCCCTACTAGGCGCAAAGCTTGAGATATGTAGGGAGTTTAGCTAGTTTATTAAAATCACATAACATTGATAATTTCGGTATATCCATGAATCCTATTACTAACCCCTACTCCCCCGGAGCAGGCACACCGCCGCCCGAGCTTGCTGGTCGAGGTGAGCTACGAGAGCGTGTACGGATAGGTATAGCCCGCTTGCGAGTAGGTCGTCCGGCAAAAAGCGTGTTGATGGTCGGACTCCGAGGGGTTGGAAAAACGGTATTACTCGATCAAATGCGACTGGATGCAGAAGGGGAAGGTGTTCACACCATACGTATTGAAGCCCCTGAGAATCGATCTCTTCCGGCGTTGCTCGCCCCTCAGTTGCGTTTGGCCCTTCTGCGACTGAGCCGTCTGGACGCGGCAAAGGATCTGGCCCGCCGTGGCTTGCGTGCACTGGCAGGCTTTGCCGGCTCACTGAAAGTCATCTATGCCGATATTGAGGTGGGACTGGATCTCGAACCTGAGGCGGGCCTAGCGGATAACGGCGATCTGGAGGCAGATCTTTCAGCACTGCTTGAGCAAGCAGGCCTGGCAGCCAAGTCGGTTGGCTCCGCCCTGGTGATTTTTATCGACGAAATGCAATACGTCGAAGAGTCACAATTCTCTGCACTCATCTCGGCGTTGCACCGCTGCGCTCAGTCACGCCTGCCTGTCACCGTGGTGGGGGCAGGTCTTCCTCAATTGCGAGGTCGAGCGGGCAACGCAAAATCATATGCAGAAAGGCTGTTTGACTATCCGGAAATTGGGCCTCTGTCTGAGGCAGAGGCAACACTCGCCATCGTCAAACCAGCTGAAGATGAAGGCGTCGCATATGATCCAGCAGCCGTTGGAATCATCGTCAGTAAAACCCGGGGTTACCCTTATTTCCTGCAAGAATGGGGCAATCACGCATGGGATGTCGCAGGGGAAAGCCCTATCACGATTGACGACGTAGAACTTGCCTCCGGCGAGGCCGTAGCGGCGCTTGACGAGAGCTTCTTTCGGGTACGTTTTGATCGTCTCACTCCAACAGAGAAGAAGTACCTGCGAGCAATGGCAGAACTCGGACCCGGGCCGCACCGATCCGGTGACATTGCCGATCGACTGGGTCGTCGAGTTCAGGCTCTGGGGCCCATCCGCAATAGCCTGATTGCGAAAGGAATGATCTGGAGCCCGAATCATGGGGACACGGCATTTACAGTCCCTCTTTTCGATGAGTTTATGAAACGGATCATGCCGGGAGATAAATGGGATTTTGCTAACTGACCAACACTGGCAGTTGCCATTGAGATGACCTTCGGGAGCAAGGCCGTTCAAACAGTTGCGCCGTCGACCTCAGGAGAGAATTGCGTCGCCTGTGCGCAATCTTGGGGTGACGAAGTCCAGGAAGGCCCGCACCTTCAGTGGCAACGGAGCCTGGCCCTTGTGCACCAGGCTGATGGGCAACGCGGTCGATTCGAATGGCTGCAGCACCACCTGCAAATCACCTTTTCGCACCGCTTCAGCCACTTGATACGACAACACTCGAATCACCCCGACCCCCAACGTTGCCGCTGTGATTGCGGCTTCCGCCGTGTTCACCGACAGCCGCGAATGCACCGGCACAGTCTGCTGCGCCTTCCCCGCACCAAACACCCAGGCGCCCACCGAGGACAGCACGTCGAAGGTGATGCAACTGTGGTCCCTAAGCGCCTGGGGCGTGGCCGGCATGCCATGGGTTTGCAGATACTGTGGGCTGGCACACACCACCCGCCGCACCTTGCCAACCTGCACCGCCTTGAGCGAGCTGTCCGGCAAGTCACCAATGCGCACGGCGACGTCGCACTGCTCTTCCATCAAGTGCACCACGCGGTCGGTGAGCATCAGGTTGACGCTGATCTCCGGGTACTGCGCCAGAAACGCCGCCACCACCGGCACGATATGCAGGCGCCCGAAAACGATGGGCGCGGTCACCGTCAGCTCACCTCTGGGCACGGCATATTCGCCGGTGGCCGCCCGCTCGGCTTCACCAATCTCTTCAAGAATCCGCCGGCACGCGGCCAGATAGGAGGCCCCCACGTCCGTCAACGACAGCTGCCGCGTGGTGCGATGCAACAGGCGGGATTTCAGATGAGCTTCCAGCTCCGCCACCTTGCGACTGACGGTGGCCAGGGGCATGTCGAGCTGGCGAGCCGCCGCCGACAAGCTGCCCGCGTCCACCACTGCAACAAACACTGACATCGACTCAAGACGGTTCATGGCGCCCTATCAAATTCTGGAAGGATGATTCCCGATCCTAGGGGATTATCGACATAAACGCGACTGCGTAAGGTTGGCCATTCTTCCCTCTGCAACCCAAGGAGCGCGCCATGAGCACAGCCGAGAGTCCCCCGCCGCGAGGCAAGATCATCATGATGGCGGTGATCGCCGGGGCGGTGGTCACCAACATTTATTGCACCCAACCGGTGTTGCCACTGATTGCTTCAGACATGGGCGTCGCATTGTCGACGGTCAACCTGGTGGCGGCCGCGGCACTCCTGGGATTTGCCAGCGGATTGCTCTTGCTGCTGCCGTTGGGCGACCGTTTTGACCGACGCAAGCTGGTGCTGGGCCAGATCGGGCTGGCGTTTTGTTTTGCCCTAGCGGCAGCCTTTGCGCCGAGCATATGGGCGTTGATCGGTGCGTCGTTCGGCCTCGGGATGGTGTGTTGCGTACCGCAGCAACTGGTGCCGTTTGCGGCCGTAATGTCCCCACCCCATGAACGCGGGCGCAACGTGGGTACGGTGGTCAGCGGGATCATGCTGGGGATTCTGCTCGGGCGCACCATCAGCGGCGTGGTCGGCGAGGCGTATGGCTGGCGCGCGGTGTACGAGTTGGAGGCGGCATTCATGGTTGCGGTATGGTTCATCGCGGCGAAGTTACTGCCGCCGGGCGTGCCGAGCAGCAACCTGTCCTACCCGCGCCTGCTGGCGTCGCTGTGGCCGTTGATGCGCGACAACAGCCCGATCCGCCAATCGATGACGGTGCAGGCATTGTTGTGGGCATGCTTTAACGCGTTCTGGGTGAATTTGGCGGCGTTGCTGGCCAATGGGCCATGGCAGTTGGGCAGTGCCTGGGCCGGTGGGTTTGGGATCATTGGGGCGGTGGGGGCATTCGCAGCCTCGTACGGCGGGCGCGCGGCGGACAAGGTGGGTTTCCGCAAGGTGATCGGGGCCAGTGTCGGGATTGTGACCTTGGCGTTTCTGTTACTGGCCGGGGCGCAGACCTCGCTGATTTTGCTGGTTTTGGGAGTGATCGTGCTGGATATCGGGGTGCAGGCAGGGCTGGTCGCGAACCAGACCCGCGCGTTTGCGGTGGACCCGAAGGCGCAGGGTCGGATCAACAGTTTGTACATGACCGCGACCTTTGTGGGCGGGGCGACTGGGGCGACGGTGAGTGGGTGGTTGATGGCGCAGTTTGGCTGGGTGGGAATTGTGGAGTTTGGGGTGGTGTTGGGGGTGGCGGCTGGGGTGATTCATTGGCTGGGTGCGCCGCGCCCCATTCAAGAGCTTGCATAAATACCAGATCAATTGGAGATCAAAACTGTGGGAGCGGGCTTGCTCGCGAAGACGCAGTGTCAGTCACTGTATTAGCTAACTGAACCACCGCTTTCGCGAGCAAGCCCGCTCCCACATTTGGGCTCCAGTGGATGCAAAAATGCAATTCATGGGTATGAAAAAGGCGACCTGTAGAGGTCGCCTTTTTTCATTGTGCGTACTGCTTGCTCAACCCCGGCGGCACGCCGTGCACATCGGTGTCTTCCCACGGCCCGTTCGGGCTGATCGAGCGGCTCCAGCCGTTGCTCCAGCGGTAATACGTGCGCTGGCGATAGAAGGTGTCGGGCTGGTCGTCCAGCACATACACCTGCATCTTGCCGTCCCAGTGGCTGGCGGCGCCTGGAGGTGGGGCAAACGTCGGCGACTTGCTCGGCAAGGGCTTCGGCGGTGGGGTCACCGGGCCGGAAGGTTTGGTGCTCGGCTGGGTCGACGGGCCCGACGGTGGGATGGTCGGGCCGGTGGGCGCAGGAGGTGGGCGGTGGACCGCACAAGCGCTCAGGCCCAATACAAGGCTGAGCAGGGTAATGCGTGCAAAGGCGGTCATGGGCGTTTCCTCGTTTTACTTGTCCGGACTGTCGATGGTCAGCTGCTGCAGCGCAGTGGTGCTGCTGGCCAAGGGTTGGCTGCGGCCGATCCACTCGCCAGTGGTCGGCTGACCGGCCCGGGATATGCGCGCAACCAGTTGGACTTCGGGGAAGTTGGACAGTTTCAATTGCGGCATCATCGCGTCGGCATCGCCCAGTTCGACGGTGATCGGCAGTTCGGCGACGGTCACGCGCTTGGCCGCCAAGGGTGCCGGCGGGCCACTGACGGCGCGGGCGAAGATGAACACGCTGTCGGTGGGCAGGGCTTTGGCCTTCGCCTCGGCGGACAGGTCCACGCGGACTTTCATCACGGCCTTCTGCACCACAGTGCCGCCGCTTTCCTTGAGTTTTTCCGCTGCACGGTCGATGCCGCCTTGCAGCGCCGCACGGGAGTTGTCGTCCGGTGGTAGCTGAGCCAACAGGCGGTTCCAGTAGTCGATGGCCTCCTGATAGTGCTGGCCTTCAAAGGCGGCGATACCCAGCAGGCCCAGGCTGGTAACTTCCTTCGGATCAAGCTTCAGCGCTTCGTCGGTGAGGGCCTGAACCTTCGGCGACCACTGTTTGTTGTCGGCGAAGTACTGCGCCTGTGCCCACTGGCCCAACAGTTCCGGCTGGCGCCCGGCCAGGGCCACGGTGCGTTCGAACACCTTGGCCGCATCGGCGGAGCGGTCCTGGGCCATGTAGGCACGACCGAGGAAATACAAGCCCTCCGCAGAATCCGGCTGGGCAGCGGCGGCGCGTTCCAGGCGCTGGGTCATGTCTTCCATGGACACCGGCGGCTGGGAGAATTCACGGGTCAGTTCAACCTTGTCGCTGGCTCCGTAATGCAGGTACAGGGCGACGCCGAGAACCGGCACCAGAAACGCCGCCAACAACGGCAGCGGCTTGCCCAAACGCGATTCGCGGGGTTTTTCCACACCTTCAGTATCCGCCAGCAATTCGCGGGCAGCTTCGGCGCGGCCGGTGTCGAGTTGCGCGGCATTCAATACGCCTTCGTCCTGCTGCACTTGCAGTTCGGCCACACGTTCCTGGTACAACGCCACGTTCAGCGCGGTGCGGTCCTCTTCACGTTGGGCACGACGGCCGCGCAGGACAGGGATCAACAGGAAACTCAGGGCAATCAGAAGCAGCAGGCCGGCTGCGAGCCAGAAATCAATCATCAGTCTTGGTGTCCAGCAATTGGTCGAGGCGTTTACGCTCATCTGGGGACAGCGCGTCGGATCCATCGGTCGGCGCGGCGCGGCGACGGCGCACGATCACCGCCATTACGACACCACCGGCAAGCAATAGCCCGGCAGGGCCGAACCAGAGCAACGCCGTCTTGCCGGTGAGCGCCGGTTTGTAGCGCACGAAATCACCGTAGCGGTCGACCATGAAGTCGATGATCTGCTGGTTGTCCTTGCCCTCCCCCAGCATGCGGAAGATTTCCTTGCGCAGGTCGGCGGCGATCGGTGCGTTGGAGTCGGCGATATCCTGGTTCTGGCACTTGGGGCAGCGCAGTTCCTTGGTCAGGTCGCGGAAACGCTCGCGCTCGGCGTCGTTGGCGAACTCGTAGGTATCGATGGCGGCGTGGGCCACGCCGGCCAGGCCCAACGCTAAAACGGCAGCGGCTAACAGACGCTTCATGGCTTGGCCTCATCGACCAGGGCCTGGTACTTGGCGGCGAGCTGCTCGCGCCAGACCACTTCGTCGATCACACCGACGTACTTGTCGCGGATCACACCCTTGGCATCGATGAAGAAGGTTTCCGGGGCGCCGTACACGCCCAGGTTCAAACCGAGGTTGCCGTCTTCATCGCGGATATCCAGCTGGTACGGGTTGTGAAACTCCGCCAGCCATTTCAAGGCGGCAGCGTTGTCGTCCTTGTAGTTGATGCCGTAGATCACCACGCCCTTCTCGGCCAGTTTGTTCAGCACCGGGTGTTCGACGCGGCAGGAGATGCACCAGGTGCCCCACACGTTGACCAGCGCCGGCTTGCCCAGCAGGTCGGCCTGGGTCAGGGTCTTGTCACCCTGCACAGTCGGCAGACTGAATGCCGGGAACTGTTTGCCGATCATCGCCGAAGGCAACTCGGCCGGGTCCAGGTACAGCCCGCGATACAGGAACACCGCCACCACCAGGAACATCGCCAGCGGTACTACCATCAACCAACGCTTCATGCCGCCGCTCCTTGCAGGCCGAGGGCTTCACGCACACGGCTTTTCACTTTGACCCGATAACGCCGGTCCAGCGCGGCCAGCAAACCACCAAAGCCCGTGAGCAAACCGCCGAACCAGATCCAGCGCACAAACGGTTTGACGTGCACACGTACCGCCCACGCGCCATCGCCCAGCGGCTCACCGAGTGCGACGTAAAGGTCGCGGGTGAAACCGGCGTCGATGCCCGCTTCGGTCATCATCGAGCTCTGCACGGTGTACAGGCGTTTTTCCGGGTGCAGCACCGCCACTTCCTTGCCGTTGCGCACGACGCGCACGGTGCCTTTGTCTGAGGTGAAGTTCGGCCCTTCGAAGTGCTTGGCGCCTTCGAAGATGAAGTGGTAACCGGCCAGGTCCATGGACTCGCCCGGCGCCAGGCGCAGGTCGCGTTCGGCGCTGTTCTGGCTGGACAGCACCACACCGAGGGCGCACACCGCGATGCCGATATGGGCGATCTGCATGCCCCAGTAGCTGCGGGTCAGGGTCGGCAGGCCTTTGATCAGGCCTTTGTGACGGGTTTTGTCGAAGATATCGCGCACGCCGGCCAGCAACACCCAGGCGGCGAGCAGGAAAGTGGCGAGCACCGCCCAGTTGAAGTCGCCATAGGCAAGCCCGGCGATCACCGCCAGGGCCACGCTGCCGAGCAGCACCGGCATCAGCATGCCGGCCAGCCATTTGACCGGAGTGTCTTTCCAGCGCACCAGCACGCCGACGGCCATCACCACCATCAGCAAACCCATCAACGGGATAAACAATGCATTGAAGTACGGCGGCCCGACCGACAACTTGGCGCCGCTCAAAGCATCCAACACCAGCGGGTACAGCGTGCCGAGCAGGATCATCGACGCGGCCACCACCAGCACCAGGTTATTGCCCAGCAGCAGGGTTTCCCGCGACCACAGGTTGAAGCCGACCTGGCTCTTGACCACCGGTGCGCGCAGGGCGAACAGGGTCAGGGAGCCACCGACCACAAACAGCAGGAAGATCAGGATGAACACGCCGCGCTCAGGGTCGGACGCAAACGCATGCACCGACGTCAGCACACCCGAACGCACGAGGAAGGTGCCGAGCAGGCTGAGGGAGAATGCCGCGATGGCCAACAACACGGTCCAGCTCTTGAACACACCACGCTTCTCGGTGACAGCCAGCGAGTGAATCAGCGCAGTGCCGACCAGCCAGGGCATGAAGGAGGCGTTTTCCACCGGGTCCCAGAACCACCAGCCGCCCCAGCCGAGTTCGTAATAGGCCCACCACGAGCCCAGCGTGATACCAATACCGAGGAACGCCCAGGCGACGATGGTCCACGGCCGCGACCAACGCGCCCAGGCCGCATCAAGACGCCCGCCAAGCAAGGCGGCGATGGCAAAGGCGAAGGCCACCGAGAAACCCACGTAGCCCATGTAGAGCATCGGCGGGTGCACGATCAGGCCGATGTCTTGCAGCAACGGGTTGAGGTCATGCCCGTCCGCCGGAATCTGCGGCAGGATGCGGCTGAACGGGTTGGAGGTCATGATCAGGAACAGCAGGAAGCCGATGCTGATCATGCCCATCACCGCCAGCACCCGCGCCAGCATCACTTGCGGCAATTGGCGCGAGAACACCGACACGGCAAAGGTCCAGCCGCCGAGAATCAACGCCCACAACAGCAGCGAACCCTCGTGGGCACCCCACACGGCGCTGAACTTGAAGTACCAGGGCAAGGCGCTATTGGAGTTATTGGCCACATAAGCGACGGAAAAGTCGTCGGTCATGAACGCGTAGGTCAGGCAGCCGAAGGCGAACAGCAGGAAAGCAAACTGGCCCCAGGCCGCCGGCTGCGCCAGGCTCATCCACAAACGGTCACCACGCCAGGCACCGAGCAACGGCACCACGGCCTGCACGATGGCAAAGCACAGGGCGAGGATCATCGCCAACTGGCCCAGCTCCGGAATAAACAGTGCGGACGTCATGGCTTAGCCCTCCTTGGCAGGCGTTGGCGCGGATTGGCCGCTGTCTTTCAGGGCCTTGGTGACTTCCGGCGGCATGTATTTTTCATCGTGCTTGGCCAGCACTTCATCGGCCACCACCACGCCGTCGGCGTTGAGCTTGCCCAGGGCGACGATGCCCTGGCCTTCGCGGAACAGGTCCGGGAGGATGCCACGGTAGGTGATGGTCACGGCTTTGTTGAAGTCGGTGACCACGAAGGTCACGTCGAGGGAATCGGCAGAGCGCTTCAGCGAGCCCTTCTCCACCATGCCGCCGGCGCGAATCCGCGTGTCCAGCGGCGCTTCGCCGTTGGCGATCTGGGTCGGGGTGTAGAACAGGTTGATGTTCTGTTGCAAGGCGCTCAAGGCCAGGCCCACGGCAATGCCGACGCCCACCAGGATGGCAAGGATGATCAACAGACGCTTTCTACGCAGCGGATTCACTTTTCGGTCTCCCGGCGCAGACGACGCGCCTCTTGTTGCAGGTAACGCTTGCGGGCCAGGATCGGCGCGGCGACGTTGAGGGCCAGCACCGCCAGGCAGAGGCCATAGGCGGTCCAGACGTACAGGCCGTGATGGCCCATGGCGAGAAACTCGCTGAAAGAAGCAAAACTCATCCACGCGCTCCCAGGCTGCTTTGCACTTCGGCCTTGACCCAACTGGTGCGGGCTTCACGCTTGAGCACTTCGAGGCGCATGCGCAGCAGCAGTACCGCGCCGAAGAAGCAGTAGAACCCCAGCACCATCAACAGCAACGGCGCCCACATTTCCACGGGCATCGCCGGTTTTTCGGTGAGGGTGAAGGTGGCGCCCTGGTGCAGGGTGTTCCACCACTCCACCGAGTATTTGATGATCGGGATATTGATCACGCCGACAATCGCCAGCACCGCACAGGCCTTGGCGGCGCTGTCACGATTGCTGATCGCGTTGCCCAGGGCAATCAGACCGAAGTACAGGAACAGCAGGATCAACATGGACGTTAGTCGCGCATCCCACACCCACCACGACCCCCAGGTGGGCTTGCCCCAGATCGCGCCGGTGACCAGCGCCACGGCGGTCATCCAGGCGCCGATGGGCGCGGCGCATTGCAGGGCCACGTCGGCGAGTTTCATCTTCCACACCAGGCCGACGACGCCGCATACCGCCAGCATCACGTAGCAGGACTGGGCCAGCATCGCGGCGGGAACGTGGATATAGATGATGCGAAAGCTATTGCCTTGCTGGTAGTCCGGCGGCGCAAAGGCCAGGCCCCAGACCAGGCCAATGCCGATCAGCAACACGGCGGCGACGCTCAACCACGGCAACAGCTTGCCGCTGATGCCATAGAACCATTTGGGCGAGCCAAGCTTGTGAAACCAGGTCCAGTTCATTGCTGTTTCCATCACGGTTGCTTTTCGTCGTTGCGAAAAGCTTAGGGTCTTTACTGACTAAACGTATAACGCTGGGTCAGACCTCATTATTCGCCGACGCTGATCTTCAGGCCGGCTGCTATAGCAAAGGGTGTCAGGGTTACCGCCAGGGCGGTCAGGCTGCCAAGCCACAAGAGGTAACCGGTCGCCGGCATACCCATGAGCGCAGCTTGCAAGGCACCGCTGCCCAGGATCAACACCGGGATATACAAAGGCAGAATCAACAGGGCCAGCAACAGGCCGCCCCGCTTCAAACCCACGGTCAACGCCGCGCCTACCGCGCCCAACAGGCTGAGCACCGGCGTACCGAGCAACAGGCTCAGTAGCAGGATCGGCAGGCATTCGGTGGGCAACCCGAGCATCATCGCCAGCAGCGGCGAAAGCAAGACTAGCGCGAGGCCGGAAAAAGCCCAGTGTGCCAGTACCTTGGCCAGTACCAGAAGTGGCAGGGGGTGCGGCGAAAGGACCCACTGTTCCAGGGAACCGTCCTCGAAATCACTGCGAAACAGCCCGTCCAGCGAGAGCAGGACCGATAAAAGCGCGGCCACCCACACCAGTCCCGGAGACAAGGTTTGCAACAGTTTAGTCTCGGGGCCGACCGCTAACGGGAACAGCGCGATGACAATCGCAAAGAACACCAGCGGGTTGGCCAACTCGGCCGGGCGACGGCAGAGCAGCCGCGCTTCGCGGGCCACCAACAGGGCGAAGACGCTCATAGCGACCACCGCCCCAGGTCCAAGTCACGATAACCGGCGGGCACGCGATTGAGGGTGTGATGAGTGGTGAGAACGACCAGACCGCCCTGCTCGCAATGTTGGGCCAGGTGCTCTTCCAACTGGGCGACGCCTTGTTTATCTAGGGCAGTGAAGGGTTCGTCGAGGATCCACAGCGGCGGGCCGGGCAGATACAAGCGCGCCAGGGCCACGCGGCGCTGTTGGCCGGCGGACAAGATGTGGCACGGAACGTCTTCAAACCCCTTGAGGCCGACAGCGGTCAGGGCCTGCCAGATGGCCTCGCGGGGAGCCGGATGATGCAGGGCGCTGAGCCAGCTGAGGTTTTCTTCAGCGGTGAGCACGTCCTTGATACCGGCGGCGTGGCCGATCCACACCAGGTTGCGGGCAAGTTCGCTGCGTTGTTCGTTGAGGGGCTTGCCGTTGAGTCGCACTTCGCCTGCCGTCGGCTGCATCAACCCGGCCAGCAGGCGCAGCAAACTGGTCTTGCCGCTGCCGTTGGGGCCGCTGATCTGCACCATGTCGCCGCCCGTCAGCCGCAGTTCGAGGTGCTCGAACAGCAGGCGCAGGTCGCGTTCACAGGCAAGCGCTACGGCTTCAAGAAGAGGGCTGGTCAAAAGATCGCGGGCCTTTACGGTTCAAGTCGGCGGTGCAGCGGCCGTTAAAGAGAAATGCACAATAACGGCTTTGGCGACCGATTTTAGAGAGC
Source organism: Pseudomonas azotoformans (assembly GCF_900103345.1). Lineage (NCBI taxonomy): Bacteria > Pseudomonadati > Pseudomonadota > Gammaproteobacteria > Pseudomonadales > Pseudomonadaceae > Pseudomonas > Pseudomonas azotoformans. The sequence goes on along the minus strand of NZ_LT629702.1, from coordinate 6,652,759 downwards.
TGGATCAAATAGTTGTGAGGTTTTTACCGCTCTCTTTGCAGACGGGCGGCATTATACATGTGATGCCCTACTCTAAAGAGGGCAATTTCCCCAGAGACGACGCGCGCGATGACCGGTGAGATCAACCTTCCTACGCTTCCACCCGCCCCTGCAGCCGGGCCTGGCCCTGCGCCCGCAGCCGGTGAGTTGCTGAAACTGCTGGAGCCGCAGATCGGCCTGATCGACCCCGGGAAAACCGCGAATGCCGAAGTCATCGCTCTGAAACAAGGCGGTGAAGCCTTCCAGTTGCTGCTCAAGTTGACCCTCGAAGGCGGCCGCCAGACCCTGGTGCAGGCCAGCAGCCCGCAGCCGCTGCCACTGGGCAGCAATGTGGCGGTGAGCCAGACGACTGCGGGCAACCTGACCCTCAGCCTGCAGCAGGCCTTGAGCGCCAATGTCGCCGCCCTCACCCGCATTGACACCAACCAGATGCCGGTGGGCACGCTGTTGCAGGCCAAGGTACTGACCTCCCAGATGTTGCCCCAGGGCACAGCGCAGCCGGCGATCTATCGCTCGTTGGTCACCGTGCTCAACAACGCCCTCGCAGGCGCGACCCTGACCGTGGAAAGCCCTCAGCCCCTGCGCGTCGGCAGCCTGCTCAGCGCCGTGGTGCAGAACGCGCAGACATTGAGCTTTGTGCCGTTGAGCGGACTCAAGGATCAACTGGCCGTCAGCCAGCAACTGTGGACCCAGCAAAGTCGCCAGGGTTCGCTCGATGCGGTCTTCACTGCCCTGCAGAACCTGCCACGCGGCGACAGCACCTCCGCCGACCTGCGTGCTGCCGCCGACCGCCTGTTGGCTGCCTTGCCGGACCAGGCGCAAGTCAGCAACCCCAAGGTACTGGCGCAAGTCATCCAGAACAGCGGCGCGTTCCTTGAGGCCAAGCTGCTCGCCGGGCAGAACCCGCAAATTCCGCCGTTGGATATGAAGGGCGCGTTGCTGCGCCTGGTCGCGGACTTGCTGCCCGCCCTGCCGGCCAGCACCAACACCAACATGACCGCGATCCTCGCCGCCAACACACTGGCCCAGGTGCTGCCCAACTTCGTGCGCAGCCCACTGAACACGCTTGGCCAGGTCAGCGCCCGGCAACTACCCGCCGGCTTCCCGCTGCCCGAACGGCTGATGGCAAAACTGGAAGGTGAAGGCGACCTGGAAAACCTGCTGCGCCTGGCCGCCGGGGCGATCTCCCGATTGCAGAGCCATCAACTGTCGAGCCTGGAACAGACCGGCACTACCGCCGACGGCCGTTTGCAAACCACCTGGCAGTTGGAAATCCCCATGCGCACCTTGCAGGACATCGTGCAGTTGCAGGTCAAGTTCCAGCGCGAGGAACCGGCGCCGGACAAGGACCAGCCCGAACGCAAAGACAAGAAGGACGCCAAGCAGATGCTCTGGCGCGTCGAACTGGCCTTCGACATGGAGCCGCTCGGGCCATTGCAGGTCCAGGCGCAGCTGAGCCAGGGCAAACTGTCCAGCCAGCTGTGGGCCTCGCGCCCATTCACCGCCAGCCTGATCGAGAGCCACCTGGGCACCTTGCGCGAACGCCTGGTGACCTCGGGCATCAACGTCGGTGACCTCGATTGCCACCTCGGCACGCCACCGCGCGGGCCGAAAACCGGACTGGAGCAACGCTGGGTGGATGAAACCGCATGAAGAACCCGACACCGCCGCGCCAGGCGATTGCCCTCAAGTACGACGGCCAGCAGGCGCCGACGCTGACGGCCAAGGGGGACGATGCCCTGGCCGAAGCCATCCTTAAGTTGGCGCGTGAAAATGAAGTGCCGATCTATGAGAACGCCGAGCTGGTGAAACTGCTGGCACGGATGGAGTTGGGGGACAGTATTCCCGAGGAGCTGTACCGCACGATTGCCGAGATCATTGCGTTTGCGTGGACGTTGAAGGGCAAGTTCCCGGTGGGATATGACCCGGACTCCGCGCCGGTGGAGCGGGATGTGACCGAGCGCGGTGACGATTACTGAGGCATATGAAGATCCAATGTGGGAGGGGGCTTGCCCCCGATAGCAGAGTGTCAGTCACACTTAAGTTGACTGATACACCGCCATCGGGGGCAAGCCCCCTCCCACATTTAGAGTGGGGTTAGTTCAGAACTTCGCTCAAAGGAATGAAATTGACCCGGTCCCCGACATCCAGCGTCGTCCCTTCCAACACCTCCACAAACCCCTCCGCCCACGCGGCACTGCGCAGCACGCCGGAGCTCTGATTGCGGTAGATGATCGCCTTGCCCTGCTCGATGCGCCCGCGCAGGTATTCGCGGCGGTTGCCCGGCTTGGGCCAGGTGAACCCCACCGGCACTTCAAAGCGCAGCGGCTCGACATCCTGCACCCCTTGGCGGCGCAGCAGATAAGGTCGGGCCAGCAGCGCAAAAGTCACCAACGTCGACGCCGGGTTGCCTGGCAGGCCGATCACCGGCACGCCACGAAAATGCCCGAAGGTCAGCGGTTTGCCCGGCTTGATCGCCAATTTCCACAGGGCCAGTTCGCCCTCTTCACGCAGGGCGATGCCGAGGAAGTCCGCCTCGCCCACCGACACACCGCCGGTCGACAGGATCAGGTCGACACTGCCCAGGTCGCCCAGGCGCGTGCGGGTTTGCTCAAGGTTGTCGGGCAGGATGCCCGCGTCGATCACTTCGCAGCCCATGCGCGCCAGCCATGAGCACAACACACGCCGGTTGCTGTTGTAGATCTGGCCCGGCCCCAAGGGCAAACCTGGCTCGATCAACTCATCGCCGGTGGACAATACCGCGACGCGCGGGCGACGGATAACCTCCAACTGGTCACGCCCGAGGGACGCAGCCAGACCCAATTCAATCGGGCCCAGGCGCGTGCCGGCCGACAGCACCAACTCGCCAACCGTGGTTTCCTGGCCCTGGGGGCGGATGTTCTGGTCGAGGTGCAGCGGCTCGGTGAAGCTCACGCGTTCATCGGCATGAACCACAGCGTTTTCCTGCATTTCCACGCAGTCGGCGCCTTCAGGCACCGGTGCTCCGGTAAAGATGCGGGCGCAGGTGCCGGCGGCCAGGGGTTGTGGCGCCTGGCCTGCGAAAATGCGCTGGCTGACCACCAACGGCTCGCCGGTCCAGTCCGCTAGGCGCACGGCATAGCCGTCCATGGCACTGTTCGGCCAGGGTGGCAGGTCGAGGGTGGAGACCAGGTCCTGGGCCAATACACGCCCGTCGCAATCAGCCAGGGGCAAGGTTTGCTGCTCACGGATCGGTGCGGCTTCGGCCATGGCCAGCAGTTGCGCCAAGGCGTCTTCCACCGGCATCAGGGCGCCGGTCTTGCCGGGCTTACCCACGGGATTCACAAGGTTCGGCCTGTTTCAGGTGCGGGACGAAATTGCACGGGCGGTGGCGGTTGTCCAGTTGCTCGGCAAGGATGCCGTCCCAGCCGGTACGCACCGCATTGGTGGAGCCCGGCAGGCAGCACACCAGGGTGCCATTGGCCAGGCCGGCCAGGGCGCGGGATTGCACGGTGGAGGTGCCGATGTCGGCCACGGAGATCTGGCGAAACAGTTCGCCAAAGCCGTCGACCTGCTTGTCCAGCAGGCAGCTCACGGCTTCAGGCGTGCTGTCACGGCCGGTGAAGCCAGTGCCGCCGGTGATCAACACCACTTGCACCACGTCTTCGGCGATCCAGTGGGCGACCTGGGCGCGGATCTTGTAGAGGTCGTCCTTGAGCAGCACGCGCTCGGCCAGGCTGTGGCCGGCGGCGGTGAGGCGGTCGACGAAGACCTGGCCGGAGGTATCAGTGTCGAGGGTGCGGGTGTCGCTGACGGTCAATACAGCGATGTTCAGGGGTACGAAGGGCGCATCTGCCTTGGCTTTCATGGCACGGTCCGGTTGTCGAAGGAACAGCCCGATGTTATATCACAGGCCCCCCTTTTGCTGCCGCTGCGGAACCGTCATGCCTATCGATTCATCGCCCCTGCCCTATTCGGTCTTGCTGCTATCCGGTGGGCGTGGCCAGCGCATGGGCGGCCAGGACAAAGGCCTGCTGGAATGGCATGGCCAGCCCCTGATCGCCCATTTGCAGCGCCTGGTGCGGCCATTGACGGATGACTTGATCATCTCGTGTAACCGCAACTCGCAGCACTACGCCGCCTATGCCGACCAATTGGTCAACGACGACAGCCCGGACTTTCCCGGCCCACTTGCCGGTATCCGTGCAGGACTCGCCACCGCGCGCCACACGCACCTGCTGATATTGCCGTGTGATGTACCGCATATCGACGCCCGACTGATCAACGACCTGCGTGAGACATCACATCGCAACCCACTGTTGCCGGTGATGGTGCGCCATGGTGAGTTCTGGGAGCCGTTGATCTGCATCCTCCCCACCGCCCTGCGGGACGTGGTGGAGAGCGCCTGGCACGCCGGTGAGCGCAGCCCGCGCAAGCTCTTCCTGCAAATGGGCGGCATGGGCCTTGAGTGCCCGGCGGATGACCCGCGCCTGGCCAACCTTAATACGCCGGAGCTGTTACAGACGCGCTCGGGCGTGTCAGAATGACCCTCGCACCCGGAACTTTGTCGACGCCGTGAGCGTCACAAGGTCAGCAATTTAAAAGTATTCTCTCGGAGACAAACTCATGACTCAACGGACCATCGCCGCTCTCATGCTTGCACTGGGCCTCGCCACCCTCGCCGGTTGCGCCTCGCCGACAGTGATCACCCTGAATGACGGTCGCGAAATCCAGGCCGTCGACACCCCTAAATTCGACAAGGACTCGGGCTTCTACGAGTTCGAACAGTTGGACGGCAAGCAGACCCGTATCAACAAAGACCAGGTCCGCACCGTCAAAGACCTGTAATGAGCGGGCTTGCCCCGCGCTGGGTGGCGAAGCCGCCCTGAACGGGACGCCGCGCAGTATCAGAAAGCCCCAGCTATACGGTTAACCCAAGGCCCGCCTCGCGCGGGCCTTGTAGTTTCCGGGGGTTACCAGTCGAGGGTGATGCGGCTGCGGAAACTGCGTTCTGCACCGCTGACCGGGTCGATAAACCGTACGCCCTGGGCCAGCAGTTTCAGCGGGTTGGCGTAGTCGTCCACCGCGTCCTTGATCACGTCCGGGTAGAACGGATCGTTGCAGATACTCGCGCCGAGTGCGGTCATGTGCACGCGCAACTGGTGCTTCTTGCCGGTGACGGGAAACAGGCCATAGCGCCATAGATCGCCGTTCTTTTCACGCACTTCCACCGCCGTTTCGGTGTTACTCGCGCCAGGCCCCTCCTGCATGCGAAAGAACGGCTCGCCATCGACCAGGCGGCTTTTATGCACCAGGGGGAACGTCAAGTTCGGCAGGGCCGGAGCGATGGCTTCGTAGAACTTATCGATCTGGCGTGTGGGAAACAATTGCTGATATGCCGAGCGGCTCGCAGGGTTGGCGGAGAACAGCACCAGCCCCGCCGTGTGCCGGTCGATGCGGTGCAGGGGCACCAGCGATGGGTTATCCAACTGGCGAATCAAGCGCCGCAGCAGGGTTTGCTCGACGTATTCACCGGCGGGGGTCACGGGCAGAAAGTGCGGTTTGTCGGCGACCACCAGGTGTTCGTCGGCGTACAGGATGGTTTCCTGCACCGGGATGACTTTCTCGTTCGGCACTTCGCGGAAGTAATAGATGCACAGGCCTTCCTTGTAGGCCAGGTCCAGGCGGATCGGGCTGCCGTTGATGTCCAGTACCCGGCCACGTGCGATGCGGTCGAGCCACTGTTCGCGGCCGATCGCCGGGAAGTGCTCGCACAGGCAATCGAGCACCATCGCCCAAGGGCCGGGCGGCAAATACAGGGTGCTGGCTTGGTGCTCGGAGGCGATAAAAACGGAAGTGGACATGAAATGCTCAAAACCTGGGAAAACCGGCGGGCATTATCCCGCACGGAGCGGGATTGAGCCTAGGGCGGATTCAGGCCTTGGCCAACTCCGCCCGCAGGATCGGCGAGGCACTCGCGGCCTCGGTGAATTCCTTGAGCCAGCGCAGCACGTCCACGGCTTCCCAGCGGCCTGGATCGTACAACGCGTACAACAAGCCCTGGTAACCCACCACATCCAGCTGCTTGTGGTAACCGGCGCGCTGGAACAGCGCCTCGATCTCGGCAAAGCAGGTATTGAAATGCACTTTGTTGAACGGCGTCTTGCCTTCCGTGACCAGGCCATCGAGGCGCAGCTCGTTCACCGCGTCGCGCACGACATCGGCGGACATGCGATTGACGCTGCTTTTCAGTTGTTCGACATTCACCACGGGCGTTCCCTCTATTCAATCGCTGTACAAACATACAGTAACGTAATATTTGGAAACCTGCCATCGCATAAACTCAACGAAGGAAGGCCACGACCTGTTGTGAGTCAAATGGCCAATCCAGTTCCGCCCCGGTGTCCACCCGGCGAAGTACCGGAATCCGCAGGCCGTAGGCTTCGGTCAGGTCGTCGGGGTCGGCAATATCCACCAGCTCCACCAGCAACCCGTGTTCGACGAGCGGCATGATTTCGGCTTCGGCGACTTCACACAGATGGCAACCCAGGGTGCCGAACAGCTGGCATTCAGGAAGCATGACGAATGGACCTGATCAGAAAGTAGGCCAACATTCTAAGCCAAACACCGCCCACTGTAGGAGCGAGCTTGCTCGCGAAGAACGAATAGGCAACGCGGGTTACCTGATAGCACTGCGTCATCGTTAACGTTTTTCGCGAGCAAGCTCGCTTCTACAGGAAACCCATTGCACGTAAAACCCTGACCCAGGTCACCATGGCCTATAACTGTTTCAGCGATTCTCGCGGCTTTTTGCCTGCCCCTTGCAACGGAGATGCGTGTGTTTGCCAACCTGCTGATCATTCTGGCCTCATCCCTGGTGGTGATTGCGCTGTTTCGCCGGCTGCAACTGCCGCCGGTGCTGGGCTACTTGTGCGTCGGCCTGGCCGTAGGACCTACCGCGCTGGACTGGGTGAATGACAGCGAAGAGCTGCCCGACCTCGCCGAACTGGGCGTGGTGTTCTTGCTGTTCTCGCTGGGCCTGGAATTTTCCCTGACCAAGATGCTCGCCCTGCGCCGCGTGGTGTTCGGCCTGGGCAGTCTGCAGGTGCTGGGCTGCGGGGCACTGCTGGGCATCTTGTTGATGATCCTGGGGGTGGCGCCGGGTATCGCGTTGTTGCTGGGCGCAGGGCTGGCGCTGTCATCCACGGCCATCGTCAGCAAGGAGTTGACCAGCCTCGGCGAAATCTTCAGCAGCCACGGCCAGAACGCGATCGGCGTGTTGCTGTTCCAGGATGTGGTGGCGGTGCTGTTGCTGACCCTGGTACCGGTGTTTGCCGGCACCGGCGAACAGGCCTGGTACTGGGCGCTGCCACTGACCCTGGGCAAGACCGTGGTGTTGTTTGTCGGCCTGTTGCTGGCCAGTCGCTGGTTGTTGCCGCGCTTGTTCCATGAAGTCGCAGCCTCCCATTCGGCGGAGCTGTTCGTACTGCTGGCATTGGTGATTGTGCTGCTGACGGCCTGGCTCACGCACCTGCTGGGGCTCTCCCCTGCCCTCGGCGCGTTCCTGGCCGGAATGTTGTTGGGAGAAAGCCACTACCGCCATCAGATCGAGGCAGATATCCGCCCGTTTCGCGACATTCTGCTGGGGCTGTTTTTCGTCAGCATCGGCATGCTCATCGACCTGCAACTGTTCGTCAGCCACAGTCTGTTGATCCTCGCCCTGACCCTCACCCTGATGCTGGTCAAAGGCTGCGTGGTCGCCGCGCTGGTCAAGCTGCGCGGCAGCGACAGCGAAACCGCCTGGCGCAGCGGCCTGGCACTGGCCCAGGGCGGCGAGTTCTGCTTTGCGTTGATGGCACAGATGCAGCAGAGCCGACTGATCCCGGATGAATTCAACGGCTTGCTGCTCGCCGCCACCTTCTGCTCGATGCTGCTGACACCCCTGCTGCTGCGTGCCGCGCCGGGCATTGCCTTGCGCCTGCACCGCAAGCCCAACCAGCAAGTGCAACTGGAAGCGATCACCGCGCTCAACGCCGAGCTGCACGGCCACGCGGTGATCTGCGGCTATGGTCGCGTCGGCCAATCCATCGGGCGCTTTCTGCGCAAGGAACAACAGGCGTTCATCGCTCTGGATGACGACCCGGAACGGGTACAGGAAGCCGCCACCGAAGACAGCAGCGTGCACTACGGTGATTGCCGGCGTGGCGCATTGCTCAGTGCGGTCGGCCTGGAGCGCGCACGGTTGGTGGTGATTGCCGTGGACAACACCGATGTCGCGCTGGTGGTGTTGAAGGAAGCACGCCGGATCAACACCGAAGTGCCGATCCTGGTACGCACCCGCGACGACAGCCAACTGACTGAGCTGAAGGCCGCAGGCGCCAGCGAAGTGGTGCCCGAACTATTGGAGTCAAGCCTGATGCTTGCCTCCCACGCCCTGATTCTATTGGGCCTGCCGGACCAACACGTGCAGGCGCGGGTCGATGAAGTACGACAGAACCGCTACCGCCTGCTGCACGGTTTTTATCGCCAGGCAGACGAGCCGATCAATCCTGACTGACCGCGCCGATTTTATGGATCGACAGGTCCGCGCCGTAATACTCCTCTTCCTGGCTCAGACGCAGCCCGTAAACGCGCTTGATCACGCCGTACACCAGCAGGCCGCCGGCCAGCGCGACCAACACGCCAAGGGCGGTGCCGATCAACTGGCTGACCAGGCTGACACCGCCCAGGCCACCCAGCGCCGTCTGGCCGAAGATGCCACAGGCAATGCCGCCCCACACGCCGCACAGGCCATGCAACGGCCACACGCCCAGCACGTCGTCGATCTTCCAGCGATCCTGGGCGGCGATAAAAAACCATACGAACACACCACCGGCGACGGCCCCTGTGACCAGTGCGCCCACCGGGTGCATCAAGTCGGAACCCGCACAAATGGCCACCAGCCCGGCCAGCGGGCCGTTATGCAGGAAACCCGGGTCGTTGCGGCCAATGATCAAGGCCGCGACGGTGCCGCCAACCATGGCCATCAGCGAGTTGACCGCCACCAGACCACTGACGCCATTCAACGTTTGCGCACTCATCACGTTAAAGCCAAACCAGCCGACAATCAGGATCCACGACCCCAATGCCAGGAACGGAATGCTCGACGGCGCGAACGCCACAAGGCGCCCTTCGCGATAGCGCCCGTTGCGCGGGCCAAGCAGCAACACCGCCGCCAGCGCCAGCCAGCCGCCCATGGCGTGCACCACCACCGAGCCGGCAAAGTCATGGAAGCTGGCGCCAAAGGTCGCGAGCAGCCAGGCCTGCAGACCGAAATTGCCGTTCCACACCATGCCTTCGAAAAACGGGTAGATAAACGCCACGATCAACGCCGTCGCGCAGAGTTGCGGCGCAAACCGTGCCCGCTCGGCAATGCCCCCGGAAATGATCGCCGGGATCGCCGCCGCGAAGGTCAGCAGGAAGAAGAACTTCACCAGGCCGTAGCCATGGTCGGCGCTGATCACCGCCGCCGGTTGCATGAAGCTCACCCCGTAGGAGATCCAATAGCCTATAAAGAAATAGGCCAGTGTGGAGATGGCGAAGTCGCTGAGGATCTTCGACAAGGCGTTGACCTGGTTCTTCTGGCGCACCGTGCCGACTTCGAGGAACGCGAAGCCGGCGTGCATGGCCAGGACCATGACCGCGCCGATCAGGATAAACAGGGTGTTGGAGCTGTGGATCAGGGTGTCCACCGCGCTTTGCACATTTTCCATGGAGGTTGGCAGGCCTGCAGTAAAGGCAAAAAGCACCAAAGCGGTTCAAACCTGGGTTGCACGCACTAAATTGGCACCGCCGGTCCCACCCCTCTTCAGAGGGCATGAACCGATTTAGCGCAGCGATCAACACAACAGGCCGTTGCCGACAGGGTTTTTCCGCGAGTTTGAGTTATTTAGGGTAAGGTTTTTCAAGGCTTCCTGCCCGACCGCCCGGATTCAGCGCAGGCACCAAGGCCTGCGCACCAAGGCAAAGCAAAAGCTGTACCACACAATTGCACTGAACCTTCACCGACGCCGGTGACTCGAAACCACTAGTACAAAACAGCCCATCACGGAGATACCCATGGCCAGAAGAACTGCAAAGACTGCTCAAGAAATACTGATGGCGGATTTTCAAACCCTGGTCAGCGACACCGAAAAGTTGCTGGATGACACCAAGGTGTTGGCAGGTGACCAGGCCGATGAGCTGCGCAGCAAGATCCACGAAAGCCTGCTCAAGGCCCGCGAAACCCTGCAACTGACCGAAGACTCGCTGCGCGAACGCGGCCAGGCGGCGGTCACTGCGACTGAAGATTACGTTCAAGCCAACCCTTGGCAGTCGGTGGGCATTGCCGCCGGCGTGGGCTTTCTGATCGGCCTGCTGGCCACAAGGCGCTAAATCATGTCTATCGGCGAAACTGGCTCGTCCACGGGCACTACCTCAAGGCGTCTGGGCGCGGCCGTGCTGGGCTTGCTGCACAGCCACGTCGAATTGTTTGGCATCGAATTGCAGGAACAGAAGGCCCGCACCGTCAGCCTGCTGCTGTTTGCCGGCCTGGCGCTGGTGTTTGCACTGCTGTTGCTGGTGGGGCTGTCGACGCTGGTGATGATCCTGGTGTGGGACACCGGCTACCGCCTGACCGGGATCATCTGCCTCTGCGTGTTCTACAGCCTGGCCGCAGCCTTTTGCGGAGTGCGCTTGAAAGCGGCGGTGTTCGATGAATCCACGCCGTTCCACGCCACCCTCGAAGAACTGGCCAATGATCGGGAGCGTTTGCTGCCATGAGCCTGACTGAAATGCCAAAAAACACGTCACGGCGGGAAATGCGCAAGGCGTTGATCCGCCTGCGCATGGAAATGCACCGGCAGGAAATCCGCCACGAGTCCCAGCAATTGATGCTGCCGTTGAACAAGGTGCGCCACCTGGGCAGTAACTGGCAAGACAGCCTGGGCATCAAGCACGCGCCGCTGTGGGGCGTGGCTGCGGTGACGCTGATGGGCTTTTTTACCGGCAAAGGCGCCAAGGGCGGGGGGATCAGCAGCCTGACACGCCTGGTGCGTCTCGGTGCCGGCTTGATCCCGCTGATCAAATTGGCCATGCAGGGCACTTCGCGCAAACGTTGAGCCTGGCTGGCTGCATTCTTGCTAACAGAATCGGCCCGACCCTCGTTTTCGAGGGCCGGGCCTTTTTTCAGCCACCTCGCTTAAGGAGGCCCCGTGATCGACGGGCAACCGCTCGCCTGCTTCCAGCCGTTTATCGATACCGCCACCGGCCGCATCGCCGGCGTCGAGGCCCTCGGCCGACTGCGCCAGGCCGACGGGCGCCTGCAATCGGTGGGACCGCTGTTCGCCGACCCGCGCACCCCGGGCGTGACCTTGCGCCGTCTCGACAGGCAGATTCGCGACAATGCCCTGAGCCGCTTGCATGAAGCGCCCGCCGACTGGTTCCTGAGCCTGAACATCTCGCCGCGCTGGATCAACCGCCTGCGTCCGGGCCAAGCCCTGCCGAGCCTGAAACAGATTCATAGCCACGGTGTCGACCCGCAGCGGATCGTGTTCGAGATCACCGAACTGGGTGGCGACATCCAACGCCTCGCCGACGTGGTAGCACGTTATCGCCAGGCGGGTGCGCGCATAGCCATCGATGACTTCGGCGCTGGCTATTCCCAGCTCGACCGGGTGCTGGCGCTGCAACCGGACATTCTCAAGCTGGACATGCGCCTGTTCCAGGAAGCCGCCCGCGGTGGGCCGAGCAGCGAAGTGGTGCGGGCGCTGGCACAGATGGCCGAGAAAACCGGCTGCTGGATCATTGCCGAAGGCGTGGAAACCGAAGCACAGTTGAGCTTCGCCCTGGAGTGCGGCTCGCGGTATGTGCAGGGCTATCTGTTTGCCCAGGCACAGTTGGACTGGTTTGCCGCCGACGCCTTCGTGCCACGCTTTGCCCAGTTGCGCACAGCCTACGTTCAGCAAAAACTGGCGGAACGCGGGCGCATCATGCAATTGCGCCAGCAATTGGGCGAGCTGATGAAAATCCTGCAAACCTGGGCTCAGGCACAAGCGCCGCTGAGCCAGTTGCCCCAACTGCCGGCTTTCCCCTGGCTGCTGCGCTTCTACCAATGCGACCGACACGGCACTCAGCTGACGCCCAACTTCGAATGGCGCCAGGACGCCTGGCAGGCCGACAGCCTTTATCTGGGCCACAACTGGTCGTGGCGCCCGTACTTCTACCACCTGTTGGCCGAAGGGTGGGACGAGCGCCGTCTGACCCTCTCCTCGACCTACCGCGACGCGACCACCAACCAGTATTGCCTCACCGCCGGACAATTCTTTGATAACGGTCAGCGTTTGCTGTTAATCGATATCGACGCGGCCGGGCTGTAGATTTTCGCTTGCCCAGCCCGCGCTGAACCGGGAAGCTGGGAGGGTCATTCACCGCACGGAGAGTACCCGCCTTGGATTGGCCCACCCTGCTGACTCGCGAACGTCTAGGTAAACCGCTGCACAGCCCGGAAGAACTGGGCCGTAGCCCGTTTCACAAAGACCATGACCGTATTATCTTCTCCGGCGCATTTCGCCGCCTGGGACGCAAGACCCAAGTGCACCCGGTCTCCAGCAACGACCACATCCACACGCGCCTGACCCACTCCCTGGAAGTCAGCTGCGTGGGCCGCTCCCTCGGCATGCGCGTCGGCGAAACCCTGCGCAGCGCCCTGCCCGACTGGTGCGACCCGAGCGACCTGGGCATGGTCGTCCAATCCGCCTGCCTGGCCCATGACATCGGCAACCCGCCATTCGGGCACTCCGGCGAAGACGCCATCCGCCATTGGTTCCAGCAGGCCGCAGGACGCGGCTGGCTGGATGACATGAGCAGCGCCGAGCGTAATGACTTCCTCAACTTCGAAGGCAACGCCCAAGGCTTCCGCGTGCTCACCCAGTTGGAGTATCACCAGTTCGACGGCGGCACGCGGTTGACCTACGCCACCCTGGGCACTTACCTGAAGTACCCTTGGACCGCCCGCCACGCCGACTCCCTGGGCTACAAGAAACACAAGTTCGGCTGTTACCAGAGCGAACTGCCGATCCTCGAACAGATCGCCCACAAGCTCGGCCTGCCGCAACTCGAAGAACAGCGCTGGGCCCGGCATCCGCTGGTGTACCTGATGGAGGCAGCAGATGACATCTGCTACGCCTTGATCGACCTGGAAGATGGCCTGGAAATGGAGTTGCTGGAGTACACCGAAGTCGAATCGCTGCTGCTCGACCTGGTAGGCGATGACCTGCCGCAGACCTATCGCCAACTCGGCGCGCAGGACTCCCGGCGGCGCAAGTTGGCGATCCTGCGGGGCAAGGCTATCGAACATCTGACCAACGCCGCCGCGCGGGCCTTTGTCGAACAACAGGATGCCTTGCTCGCCGGCACCCTGCCCGGCGACCTGGTTGAACACATGCATGGCCCGGCCAAACGCTGCGTGCTGGATGCCAAGGACATGGCGCGCAAGAAGATCTTCCAGGACAAGCGCAAGACCCTGCATGAAATCGGCGCCTACACCACCTTGGAAATTCTGCTGAATGCCTTTTGCGGTGCAGCCCTGGAGCAGCATGGCGGGCGTACGCCGTCGTTCAAGAATCGGCGCATTCTCGACCTGCTGGGTAACAACGCGCCGAACCCTCAATGGCCTCTGCACGCCTCGTTCCTGCGCATGATCGACTTCATCGCCGGCATGACCGACAGCTACGCCACCGAAATGGCTCGGGAAATGACCGGGCGCTCCAGCCCCCAATAACAAATACGACCAAGCTGCCTGTTGCCTGAAAGGAATCGACCTACGACGGTAACAGAGCGGCCTGATCGAATTCGCACACGTACCCGATGAATAATCACGCACGCTCCGGGCGACCCAGGCGAACTGTTCCTACGCGCCCTCCATCGACGCTTGACTCACCGTGTGCCCCCCAATGCCCAGTTATCCGCTTCGTATCCTGCTGGTGGAGGATCATCCCTTTCAACTCCTTGCAACCCAGTGCCTGCTCAGAAGCTTCGGCTTCCCATGGGTGACCCCTGCCGAAAGCGCCGAACAGGCAATCTGTTTGATGTCGCAGGCCGAGGTGCCCTTCGACATCATCCTGTGCGACCAATGCCTGCCCGATTTGCCGGGGCTCGAACTGATTGAAATTGCCAGTCGCCGACGCTTTACCACAACCGCCATCCTTCTGAGCGGACTGCCCCCGACAGAACTCGCCACCCTGATAGCCCAAGCGGTAGACCGTGGCCTGCCATTGCTCGGCTACTTGTCAAAGCCGCTGAACAAAGATGAGCTGGCTCTTTTGGTCTGCCCATTATTTCGGTTACATATGTAGGATTTTAAACGTCAGTCCCCAAGAAAAAGCACTGCGCCGGGCCAGTTAATTCCATAGCGGCGACATTTAATTCATTCACCTCCAAAGCGCTGACACATCACTTCGCACAGCCTGAGCAACTGGTAGGCTTTTACCTTTTTTAATGTAGGAATTTTCCTGTTTTATATCTACACCCCCCTGCGCTCATGCTCCCGACTCCGCTTCTGAGCTAATGTGCCCGCTTTATTTGCACTTGCACGGAATGTGATCATGAACTCAGTTTTTATTATCGATGACCACCCGGTTATACGGCTTGCCATCCGAATGTTGTTGGAACACGAAGGTTACAAAGTGGTGGGAGAAACGGACAACGGATGCGATGCCATACAAATGGTCCGCGAATGCCTGCCTGACCTCATCATCCTCGATATCAGCATCCCCAAGCTCGACGGGCTCGAGGTGCTCTGCCGGTTCAACGCCATGAACACGCACATGAAAACCCTGATCCTGACGGCCCAGTCCCCCACCTTGTTCGCCACACGCTGCATGCGCTCGGGCGCCGACGGCTACGTGTGCAAGGAAGGCGACCTGAGCGAATTGCTGAGCGCCATCCGTGCGGTGTTGTCCGGCTACAACTACTTCCCCAGCCAGGCACTGAACAGCAGCGGTGCAGACGGCTGCGACTCCCAGGAACTTGAACTGTTCAAGAACGTCAACGACCGCGAACTTATGGTGTTGCAACTTTTTGCACAAGGCCGCACCAACAAGGAAATTGCAAAAGGTATGTTTCTGAGCAACAAAACAGTAAGCACTTACAAAAAGAGGCTGATGCAAAAACTTCAAGCCAAATCCTTGGTAGAACTTATCGAGATGGCAAAACGAAACGCGCTAGTGTGAGAAAGCGGATGCCCAGGCGTATAAAGGACTATCTGATTATATTGAGTGCCGGTTTGTGCTTCAGCACCGCCGTGCTCGCGAACCATCAAACGGGCCCGGAACATTTCACCTTGTTGAGCCGAGCAGGCTCCGTTCAACTGGAAACCAACCTTAACAAGACCCAACGCCAGTGGCTGCAAAACAAGCGCGAACTGGTACTGGGCACTGCGGCCCCTGACTATCCTCCGTTCGATCTCACGTCCAGCGGTCGGGACTACGAAGGGCTTACCGCTGATTACGCCGGCCTGTTGGCCAAGGCGCTGGCCTTGCCAGTGAAAGTATTGCGCTACCCTTCCCGTGAGGCGGCCATCCGTGCGCTTGAAATCGGGGACATCGATTTACTGGGCTCCTCCAACGGCTTCGAGGCGGCGAACCCGAACCTCACGCTGTCCGAACCCTACGCCGTCGACCAACCAGTGCTGGTCACACGCGAAGGTGAAACCCGCAGCCTGAACGATGGCCTGGCTGGCATGCGCCTGGCCCTGGTCTACCATTACCTGCCCCTGGACGAGGTGGAAAAGCTGTACCCCCAGGCAATCATCCGCGCCTACCCCTCTTATCAAAATGCCTTGAATGCAGTGGCGTTCGACCAGGCAGACGTGTTCCTCGGCGATACCATTTCCACCCATTACATGATCAACAAGGGCTACCTGAAGAACATCCGCATGGCCAACTTCGGTAAACACGAAGCCTACGGGTTCAGCTTCGCCATGCCCCAGCATCAGCGCACCCTCCTGAGTATTGTTGACGCAGTCCTGACCACCGTGCCCATGAACGAACGGGAAATGATCGCCAAGCGCTGGAGTGCCGGCAGCGACATCTTGCTGTCCGACCAGAAGCTGCAACTGACCCAACGCGAAGAGCGCTGGTTGAAAGACCATCCGGTAGTCAAGGTGGTCGTGAATGAAACCTTCGCACCCCTGACCTTTTTCGATGCCGATGGCAACTTCCGCGGCATCACCGCCGACCTGCTGGAGTTGGTCCGCCTGCGCACCGGGTTGCGCTTCGAGATCCAGCGCGAACGCGACGTCAACGCAATGATCGAGCAGGTGGACACCGGCAAGGCCGATATCATCGGGGCCATCGTGCCCAGCGCCGAGCGGGAGGCGCAACTGAACTTCAGCCGGCCCTACCTGGAAAACTCCTACGTCCTGCTGACACGCAAAGAACCCGATGCGCCCTCGAACCTGGAGCAGATGGCCGGCAAACGCTTGGCAATCACGCCGGGCAACCCTCTGGAGACTATCCTTCGTCGCGACTTTCCCCAGGTCCAACTGGTAAAAGCGAGCGACACCTTCAAGGCTTCGGAACTGTTGGCCCAGGGACACGTGGAAGGCGCGGTGAACTCCCTGGTGGTCGCCAACTACTTCCTATCGTCCCAGGTGTTCCAGGACAAGTTGCAGATGAGTACGAGCATCGGCACCTTCCCGGCCATGTTCGCCCTGGCCACATCGCGCAGTGCCACCGAACTCAGCTCGATTCTCGACAAGGCCTTGCTGAGCATCGCCCCGGATGAACTGGGGGTGATCAACAGCCGCTGGCGGGGCTACACCGCCGCCTCCGACAGCTACTGGCGCGACTACCACCAACTGATAGCCCGTATCATCATCGGCACCGGGCTGCTACTGCTGATCTCCCTGGCCTGGAACGCCTACATGCGTCGTCAGATCAAGCACCGCAAGATGGCCGAGCGCGCCCTCAACGATCAGTTCGAATTCATGCGCGCGCTGGTCAATGAAACCCCGCACCCCATCTATGTGCGTGATCGTAAAGGCCTGCTGCAGACATGCAACGACAGCTACCTGCAAGTGTTTGAGGTCAAGCGCGAGGATGTGATCGGCAAAAGCGCCCTGCAGATGAGCGAAGCCCTGGAGACGGACGCGGAGCAGTACCATGCCGACTACCAGCGGGTAATGGCCGAAGGCAACCCGCTGGTCCTGGACCGTACCCTGCATATTCGCGGGAAAAAACTGACGATCTATCACTGGATCCTGCCTTACCGCGACTCTACCGGGGAGGTGCAAGGGATCATCGGTGGCTGGATTGACATCAGCGAGCGCCGCCAATTGTTCGATGAGATCCGCGCAGCCAAGGAACGTGCCGACGAAGCCAATCGGGCCAAGAGTACGTTCCTCGCAACCATGAGCCATGAAATACGCACGCCGATGAATGCGGTGATCGGTATGCTGGAGCTGACCCTCAAACGCGCCGACCATGGCCATCTTGATCGCCCGGCCATCGAAGTCGCCTACAACTCGGCCAAGGACCTGCTGGAGCTGATCGGCGATATCCTGGACATCGCACGTATCGAGTCCGGCCGCCTGAGCCTGGCACCGGAACGGGTCAACCTGCGTGAGGTGATCGAGTCGGTGGTGCGTGTCTTCGACGGCCTGGCACGCCAGAAAACCCTCAGCCTGTCCCTTGAGTTCAAACCCGACCAGGACGACACCGAAGTCTTGATCGACCCGCTGCGCTTCAAGCAGGTACTGTCCAACCTGATCAGCAATGCCATCAAGTTCACCGAGCGTGGCCAGGTAAAAATCCGCGTCGAAGTATTGCCCACCGAACTGGCACAACAGGTCGAGATAAAGCTGGTGGTGGAGGATACCGGGATAGGCATTAGCCGGGATGACCAGAAACGCCTGTTCGAACCCTTTGCCCAGGCCGACAATTCCGGGCAGCTTGCCAGGAGCGGTGCGGGTCTGGGGCTGGTGATCTGCCGCAGCCTGTGCGCAATGATGGGTGGAGAACTGAGCCTGAGCAGTGTGCCCATGGTGGGCACCCAGGTGCATGTCAACCTGCGAATGCCGCGACTGCAGCCGGAAGAGGCAGCCGATGAACAGAAACCCGAGAAGCCCGCAACCACGCCGGTACTCAATGTGTTGGTGGTGGACGACCATCCCGCCAACCGCTTGCTGATGTGCCAGCAACTGGGCTACCTGGGCCACCAGTTCACGGCAGCCCAGAATGGCGCCGCCGGTTTCCAGGCTTGGCGTAAGGAACGCTTCGACCTGGTCATCGCCGACTGCAATATGCCCATCATGAATGGCTACGAGTTGAGCCGTTCGATCCGCGAATACGAGCAGCGCGAGCAATTGGCACCCTGCGTGGTACTTGGGTTTACCGCCAATGCACAGCCTGAAGAGAAACAACGCTGCGCTCAGGCCGGCATGAACGACTGCCTGTTCAAACCCATCAGTCTCACGACCCTGGAACGGCAACTGGCGCAGATAGCATCTCAAACCGTCAACCTGCACCTGGACCTTGGCAACTTCGAGGCACTGACCGGCGGCGATCCACAATTGAGCTGGCGCCTTTTGGAAGAGCTGTTGAGCAGCAGTCGACATGATCGCCAGGCACTGATTGCGCTGATAACCGCGCACGCCCCACTCCAGGAAATCATTGAGCAGGCCCACAAGATCAAGGGTGCCGCCCGTATTGTTCAGGCGGCCTCATTGGCCGGGCAGTGCGAAACCCTCGAACAGGCGTGTGCCCGTGGCGATGACTGGACGTTAATCGAGGCGGGTGCGAAAACCCTGGAAAAGTTCATGCTGGAACTGGAGAGGTTGCTGCAAGTGCAGCTCCATAGCCCGGAGGGTCAGTAAGGGGCATTGCTGCCCCTTGCGTGATCAGCAGTCGGTCAGACGCAGGAAAATCGCCGCCAGCTGTTCAATGCCCGCCTGGTCCTGGAGCGTAAAGCGTGCGAGTGATGGGCTGTCGAGGTCAAGAACGCCAATCAGCTTGCCGTCCTTGACCAAAGGCACCACCAGCTCACTGTTCGATGCGCTGTCGCAGGCAATGTGCCCGGGAAAGGCATGCACATCCTCCACCCGCTGGGTTTGCCGCGTTGCGGCCGCCGCCCCGCAAACACCGCGACCGAAGGGAATGCGCACACAGGCGATCTGGCCCTGGAACGGTCCGAGCACCAGTTCTTCGTTGCGGTTGAGGTAAAAGCCGGCCCAGTTCAAGTCGTCCAGCTGATTGAACAGGAACGCGGAGAACTGCGCGCTGTTGGCGATGAAATCACGTTCATCGGCCAGCAGCGACTCCAGTTGCGCGCAGAGCATCGCATAGCCATCCAGGCCAGTGCCCGCACTTTGTAGATCGATCATGGTTGAATCTCCAACAATTTAAGGCCTACCCAGTAACGGGCAAATTGGTACGCGCAGCGGCCGTTGCGGTTGCCGCGACCGGTCGCCCAGCGCACGGCGAGGATGTCGAGGGCTTCATCGCGCTGCCACTGCAAACCGGCCTTGCTCGCCAACTCGCCGATCCAGTGCTCCACCACATCCAGGAAATGCTCTTGGGTGAACGGATAGAACGACAGCCACAGGCCAAAACGGTCGGACAAGGCAATCTTGTCCTCCACCGCTTCGCTGGGGTGCAGTTCGCCATCCACGCGTTTCCAGTTGTCGTTATCGCTCTGGTTCTCCGGGACCAGGTGGCGGCGGTTGGAGGTCGCGTACAACAGCACGTTTTCCGGGGCCTGTTCCAGGGAGCCGTCCAGCACGCTTTTCAGCACGCGGTAATCGCCTTCGCCAGCCTCGAACGACAGGTCATCGCAGAACAGGATAAACCGCTGTGGCAGCTTGAGCAGTTGCTCGACCACACGCGGCAGATCAGCGAGATGGTCGCGCTCGATTTCGATCAGGCGCAGGCCCGCCTTGGCATGCTGGGCCAGCAAGGCGCGCACCATGGACGATTTGCCGGTACCGCGCGAACCCCACAGCAGTGCATGGTTGGCCGGCAGGCCGTCGATGAATTGCTGGGTATTGCGCGCCAGTGTTTCACGTTGCTTGTCCACGCCAATCAGGTCGGAGAGGCGCATTTCCAGGCTCACATCCAACGGCAGCAGATAACCACTGCGGCCTTCACGCTGCCAGCGCGCAGCCAGGCACTGGTTCCAATCGATGGCTTGGCGCGGCGCGGGCAACAACGGCTCCAGGCGGGCGAGCACGGTTTCAGCCCGTTCAAGAAAGGCATTCAATCGAGAGTCCACGATTATTCCTCTGGCAAGTTCTTGCAAAAGATGGCGTATTGGCAACCCTGCGGCAGACCGCACGAGGCTGCGTAAAAAACGATTCATGCCGGGTAAGCCAGAGCTTGTGGATGTTCAGCTATGCTTGCCGGGCGAAGGGAAACGTGAAGTGGTTCAACACTCGATGGATATCAAGTTCGCCCACCGCTTGTCTTATAAACAAGCCAGATTGACTGTGCTGGTCGGTTTCGTCTTGGGAACCTTGCTCAGCCTGATCCAAATCGGTATCGATTATGCCAGCGAAGACGCATCCATCAACCGTGAAATTCGCTCGCTGATCGAAATCAGCCACAACCCCGCGTCACGCATCGCCTACAACATCGACGCCGAACTGGCGCAGGAACTGACCCTGGGCCTTTTGCACTCCCCCGCCATCGCTCACGCCCAGTTGATCGACAACAATGGCGTGGTGCTGGCCGATGTCGACCGCCCGCGCAAAGAAAGCACCTACCGTCCTATCAGCGACTTCCTGTTCGGTGCCAACCGCCAGTTTGAGGACCGACTGTTCCTCAGTCACATGCCCAACGAGTCCCTCGGCGTGCTGCGCCTGGATGTGGACACCTACGCCTTTGGCAGCCGCTTTCTGCGCCGTGCCGAGATCACGCTGCTCAACGGCTTCGCCCGCAGCCTGTTGCTGACTGGCATCCTGCTGGGCCTGTTCTACGTGATGTTGACCCAGCCGCTGGTGCGCATCATCCGCGAGCTGAGCAATCGCCGGCAGGCGCGCCTGGACTGCCCGCCAGGCCACGAGCACGACGAAATTGGCGTGCTGGTGAACGTCGCCAACCAACAATTCGAAAACATGGAGACGGAGATCCAGCAACGCCGTCATGCCGAAGATCGGCTGACCGAGTACCTGGGACAACTGGAAAATATCGTCTCTGCCCGCACCCTGGAGCTCAAGGCCAGCAACCAGCGGTTGAGCCAGTCCAACGATGAACTGGAGGCCGCAAAGATGCATGCACTGGGCATGGCCCAGGCGCGAGCAGCCTTCCTGGCGAATATGAGCCATGAAATTCGCACCCCGCTCAATGGCCTGCTGGGGATGATCGCGCTGTCGCTGGACAGCCCACTCAACGCCGAGCAACGCCAGCAACTGTCCATAGCCCATGACTCGGGCAAAGTGCTGGTGGAGCTGCTCAACGATATCCTCGACCTGTCCAAGTTCGACGCCGGCCAGTTGGAGCTGGAGCGCATCCCGTTCGATTTGGGTTCACTGGTGGAGGACACTGCTAACCTGCTGTCGCAGAACGCGGCGCCGAGCGTCGAACTGACCTGCCTGATCGACCCGCAGTTTCCTGCCCAGGTCTTGGGCGACCCGACCCGCGTCAGGCAAATTGTCAGCAACCTGCTGTCCAACGCCTTGAAATTCACCCGCTTTGGTCGTGTGGACGTTCGCCTCAGTGCGCAGGAGGGCCGAGTACGCATCGAGGTGTGTGATACCGGCATCGGTATTGCGCAGGAAGCCCAGGTGAAAATCTTCCAACCCTTTACTCAGGCCGGTGCCGGCATCACCCGTCAGTTTGGCGGCACGGGGCTGGGCCTGGCGTTGACGCATAACCTGTGCGAAGCCATGCAGGGCCGCTTGAGCATCAGCTCGGAGGTGGGCTTCGGCAGCCAGTTCTGCGCCGACCTGCCATTGCCGATCCATTTGCCTGCGGTGCAACCCACACCGCTCAAGGGTGACGTCATCGCCATTACCAGTGCCGGCAGTGGCCTGAAGGAGCTGCTCACCACCCAACTGCCCCACTGGGGACTGACACCGCACTGCTACACGCAAGACGATGACTTGAGCGGGCTAACCCCGGAGTTGCTGATCACCGACTGCCCCGAATGCCTGTTCCGCCTGCGCCCCGCCATTACCGCGCCGATCCTGCTGGTAACCGCCTATGGCAATTTCATGCCCAGCGAAGAAGTCGCGGCACTGGCGCCGTTGCAGCAACAGGCTCGCCCGTTGAGCCGCAACGCGCTGTATCAGATCCTGCAACGCAACCTGCGTAGCGAGGCGCAACTGATCCTCGACCCGATCCAGATAGAAGCCGCGCCCCTGATGCACCGGGCGCGCATCCTGCTGGTGGAGGACAATCCGGTCAACCAACTGGTGGCCAAGGGCATGCTCAGCAAACTGGGGTGTGAGGTGATCGTGGCCGCCCACGGTGGCGAAGCACTCAGGCTGCTTGAGGAACAACGCTTCGACATGGTGTTGATGGACTGCAATATGCCGGTGATGGACGGCTACGAGGCCAGCCGGCAGATCCGTCGCAGCGGGCGCTGGCCGGACCTGCCGATCGTCGCGCTGACCGCCAACGCCCTGTCCGAAGAACGCGAGCGTTGCCGAGCCGCAGGCATGAATGACTACCTGGCCAAGCCGTTTCGCCGCGAGGAGCTCAGCGGTCTGCTGGACCTGTGGGTGCCGAAGGCGACAAATCTCTAATCTGTCGGAGCAACTG
This sequence comes from Pseudomonas azotoformans, assembly GCF_900103345.1. NCBI lineage: Bacteria > Pseudomonadati > Pseudomonadota > Gammaproteobacteria > Pseudomonadales > Pseudomonadaceae > Pseudomonas > Pseudomonas azotoformans. The sequence continues at coordinate 6,629,966 of NZ_LT629702.1, read as the reverse complement.
GTCCAGACCGTCGCGCAACGTGTCGGCCTGGTTCAGGTCAATGCCGCTGTTACAGAGCAGCCGGGTCTTGAGGCCGTGGGTCTGGTTGCGTAGTTGCACGCCACGTTCACTCAGGCCCAGATGCACCTCGCGTTCATCCCTGGCGCTGCGCTGGCGCCTGACCCACCCGAACTGCTCAAGGCGCTTGAGCAGCGGCGTTAGCGTGCCAGAGTCGAGCATCAGCCGTTCACCCAAGGCCTTCACTGTTGGCTGCATCGGCGTTGCGTCATGCCACTCCCACAACACCAGCATCACCAGGTATTGCGGGTAAGTCAGGCCCAATTGATCCAGCATCGGCTTGTAGGCTCGGGTTACTGCCCGGGAAGCGGCGTACAGTTTGAAGCACAGTTGATGGTCGAGGGCCAGGGAGACGGTCATTTGAGCAGGGCTTCGATCTCTTGGGTCAGGTCCTGCGGCTTGGTGGTCGGGGCAAAGCGCTTGACCACCTGACCGTCACGGCCAATGAGAAACTTGGTGAAGTTCCACTTGATCCCCTTGGAGCCGAGCAAGCCCGGGGCCTGCTTTTTCAGTTGCACGAACAGTGGGTGGGCGTCGCTGCCATTCACGTCGATCTTTTTGAACAGCGGGAAGCTAACGCCGAAATTCAGCTCGCAGAATTCGGAAATTGCCCCTTCATTACCGGGCTCTTGCTTGCCGAACTGGTTGCAAGGAAACCCCAATACCACCAAACCCTGGTCCTTGTACTGCTGCCAGAGTTGCTCCAGGCCTTTGTACTGTGGGGTGAAGCCGCACTTGCTCGCCGTGTTGACCACGAGGATGGCCTTGCCGGCGAAATCGGCCAAGGTCTTTTGCTCACCCTTGATGGTGGTGCAAGGGATGCTCAGCAGGTTGTTGCTCATGGCAATGCCTCGATAGCGAGAAAGCAGAAAAAATAGCGCTCAACTTAATTGCATGCAATTGAATTGAGCAAAATTATGATGTGCTATCACCCTTAACCACTGTAGGAGCGAGCTTGCTCGCTAAAAACTCAAGGGCACTGCGTTTACCGAGCATGCCCGCGTAATCATTGACGATTTTCGCGAGCAAGCTCGCTCCTGCAGAGGTCCGGAGTACTTCAATTACCGAGGAACCAGGTCCAGGCACACCGAATTGATGCAATAACGCAGGCCAGTCGGCGGCGGGCCGTCCGGGAACACGTGCCCCAGGTGCGCATCGCATTTGGCACAGGTGACTTCGGTGCGGATCATGCCGTGGCTCACGTCACGGATTTCGATCATCGCGCTGTCGGCGATCGGCTCGTAGAAGCTCGGCCAGCCGCACCCTGAGTCAAACTTGGCGCTGGAGTCGAACAGCGGCTCACTGCAGCAAATGCAGTGATACACGCCGTCCGTCCTGGTCCCGTTGTACTTGCCACTGAACGGCCGCTCGGTGCCCTTGAGACGGCACACGTTGTATTGCTCCGGATCGAGCATTGCCTTCCATTCTTCAACGGTTTTCTGCAACTTTTCCATCGGTACACCTCGGCAACTGAAAAAGCCTGATCTGTGTCTTTTCCATGGATCAGGCGGCACGTATGATTGCGCCTCTTCAAACGCCAGTCTGGCACCCGCGCAACCGGCATTCAAACGTATTTATGGGTGCGGCCTTCGCAGGATTCACAGTACGGTAGTGCCCACACCGTCTGGATCGTTCATTTTCAGGATCACATCGCCATGCAGGTCAGCAAATCGAACAAGCTCGCCAACGTCTGCTACGACATTCGCGGCCCAGTGCTCAAGCACGCCAAACGCCTGGAAGAGGAAGGCCATCGCATCCTCAAGCTGAACATTGGCAACCCGGCGCCCTTTGGTTTCGAAGCGCCGGACGAAATCCTCCAGGACGTGATCCGCAACCTGCCCACTGCCCAAGGCTACAGCGACTCCAAAGGCCTGTTCAGTGCGCGCAAGGCCGTCATGCAGTACTACCAGCAGAAGCAGGTCGAAGGTGTCGGCATCGAGGACATCTACCTGGGCAATGGCGTGTCCGAGCTGATCGTGATGTCCATGCAGGCCCTGCTCAACAATGGCGACGAAGTGCTGGTACCGGCGCCGGACTACCCGCTGTGGACCGCCGCCGTGACGCTGGCCGGTGGCCACCCGGTGCACTACCTGTGTGACGAAGGCGCCGACTGGTTCCCGGACCTGGCCGACATCAAGGCCAAGATCACCCCGAACACCAAGGCGCTGGTAATCATCAACCCGAACAACCCGACCGGCGCCGTGTACTCCAAGGAAGTGCTGCTGGGCATGCTCGAGCTGGCACGCCAGCACAACCTGGTGGTGTTCTCCGACGAGATCTACGACAAGATCCTCTACGATGACGCCGTGCACGTATGCACTGCCTCCCTGGCGCCAGACCTGCTGTGCCTGACCTTCAACGGCCTGTCCAAATCCTACCGCGTGGCGGGTTTCCGTTCCGGCTGGATCGCCATCTCCGGTCCCAAGCACAACGCCCAGAGCTACATCGAAGGCATCGACATGCTGGCCAACATGCGCCTGTGTGCCAACGTGCCGAGCCAGCACGCCATCCAGACCGCCCTGGGCGGCTACCAGAGCATCAATGACCTGGTCCTGCCCCAAGGCCGCCTGCTGGAGCAGCGCAACCGCACTTGGGAACTGCTCAATGCGATCCCAGGCGTCAGCTGCGTAAAACCCATGGGAGCGCTGTATGCGTTCCCGCGGATCGACCCCAAGGTATGCCCGATCCTCAACGACGAAAAGTTCGTGCTCGACCTGCTGCTGTCGGAAAAACTGCTGGTGGTGCAAGGCACCGCGTTCAACTGGCCGTGGCCGGATCACTTCCGCGTAGTGACCTTGCCGCGTGTGGATGACCTGGACATGGCCATCGGTCGTATCGGCAACTTCCTGAAGTCCTATCGCCAGTAAGGGAAATGGCGCCGTACGACCGACAATCGGTCGTACGGCGAGTATCTGGCAACACTTCTCTGCCCCTCTTCTGCCTTGCCACGTCACTGGCGCCGAAAAAGCGACCTGCCCCCTATAATTACGGGGCTTCAAGGCAACGCTGAACCGATCAAACTACCTTTTCCCTATCGGAAATTCCCTTCAAGCCTCTACATTCCGGCTGTAGGACACAGTTTGAAATAGTCGCTCGGTTGAATCACCCCATGCGGCACCTTATATACCCCGCAGTACGCGACATATTAAGCATGAGGAGAACTCTACAACCATGATGCGCATCCTGCTGTTCTTGGCCACTAACCTTGCGGTCGTGCTGATTGCCAGCATCACCTTGAGCCTTTTCGGCTTCAACGGGTTCATGGCGGCCAACGGGGTTGACCTGAACCTCAATCAGCTGCTGGTTTTCTGTGCGGTCTTTGGTTTTGCCGGCTCGCTGTTCTCGCTGTTCATCTCCAAGTGGATGGCGAAGATGAGCACCAGCACCCAGGTCATCACCCAGCCACGTACCCGGCATGAGCAATGGTTGCTGCAGACCGTCGAGGAGTTGTCCCGCGAGGCCGGCATCAAGATGCCTGAAGTCGGGATCTTCCCGGCCTATGAAGCCAACGCCTTTGCCACCGGCTGGAACAAGAACGACGCACTCGTTGCGGTCAGCCAGGGCATGCTGGAACGCTTCTCGTACGATGAAGTGAAGGCCGTGCTGGCCCACGAAATCGGTCACGTGGCCAACGGCGACATGGTCACCCTGGCGTTGGTCCAGGGCGTGGTGAACACCTTCGTGATGTTCTTCGCACGGATCATCGGCAACTTTGTCGACAAGGTCATCTTCAAGAATGAAGGCGGCCGCGGCATTGCCTACTTCGTGGCGACCATATTCGCCGAAGTGGTGCTGGGTTTCCTGGCCAGCGCGATCACCATGTGGTTTTCGCGCAAACGGGAGTTCCGTGCAGACGAAGCCGGAGCACGCCTGGCCGGTACCGGTGCCATGATCGCAGCGCTGCAACACCTGCGTTCCGAACAAGGCCTGCCGGTGCACATGCCGGACAGCCTGACCGCCTTTGGCATCAATGGCGGCATCAAGCAGGGCATGGCTCGCCTGTTCATGAGCCACCCACCGCTGGAAGAGCGGATCGACGCACTGCGTCGTCGGGGCTGACAGGCGACAGCAACACAAAAAAGGGGCGATCTGATCGCCCCTTTTTTGCAGGTCTGAAGGCCTCATCGGGGGCAAGCCCCCTCCCACATTTTGCATGCGTTCACACATCAAAAGTGGGAGGGGGCTTGCCCCCGATAGCGATGGAAAATTCAGCGCTTGGTCAACTGATACACCCGCTCATCCAGCCGGGTGACGCCGTCCTGCACGAACTTCCAGCTCTCGCCCAGGATGTCTTGCTCTTCCAGCATTTCCAAGGCCCAGTGCGCGCCCAGCAGCACCTTCACCTCGTCATCGTTCACCGCAAAAGGAGGTCCGGCTTTTTGCGTCTGGTCATAGTCGAGGGTGATCAGCAGCCCCTCGCAACCTGGACGCAACAGGCTGTTCAGGTGCTCGGCATACCGAACACGCATCAGCGGCGGCAAGGCGATCAGGGCAGCGCGGTCATAAAGCGCAGCGCAATCGGTCAGCGCCTCGGCATCAAGGGCGAAAAAGTCGCCACACCACACCTCGATCAGGCCCGCCTGGTATACCGCAAAGGTGCCCCGTTGCGTGATACGGGGCACAAGGTCCTGTTCGTTGAAAAACGCCTCGACCGCCTGCTCCGACAGTTCCACACCCAATACTCGCAGCCTCTGGCTGGCCAGCCACATCAAGTCCAGGCTTTTGCCACACAAGGGCACCAGCACCTGCGCGCCCTCGGCCAGGGCCAGCTGCGGCCAATGTCGTTGTAGATACGGATTGACCTTGGGTTGGTGAAAGCCGATCTGGTTGCTTGCCCAGCGGTCTTGCCAAAATTTAGGCTCCATACATCACCCTGAAAATTCGATCAAAAGGCACTAAAACTTATATTAGATTTAGATCAATGATCTGATTGAAGATGGGCCCATGTTAACGCTCAGGACCCTACTTATGTTCCCCAGCCTGTTTATCTCCCACGGATCGCCCATGCTCGCCCTGCAACCCGGCGCCAGTGGCCCGGCGCTGCAACGGCTAGCGGCCGAGCTGCCACGGCCCCAGGCAATCGTGGTGGTGTCGGCGCACTGGGAAAGCCCTGAACTCCTGGTCAGCGGCAGCGCCGCGCCCGAAACCTGGCACGACTTCGGCGGCTTCCCCCGCGAGCTGTTTGCCGTGCAGTACCCGGCCCCGGGCGACCCGCAGCTGGCCGGCAAGATTGTCGAGCTGCTGCACGCCGATGGCCTGAATGCGCGCATCGATGACCGTCGCCCCTTCGACCACGGCACCTGGGTGCCGCTGTCGCTGATGTACCCAGCGGCGGATATCCCGGTGGTGCAGGTCTCCCTGCCGAGTCGCATGGGCCCTGCACTACAGACCCGCGTCGGGCATGCCCTTGCGGGCCTGCGTGAGCAAGGTGTGTTGTTGATCGGCTCTGGCAGCATCACCCACAACCTGGGCGAGTTGGACTGGCACGCGGGGCCGGAGAGCATCGAACCATGGGCGCGGGATTTCCGCGATTGGGTGGTGGATAAGCTGGCAGCCAACGATGAAACCGCGCTGCACGACTATCGCCGCCTGGCACCGAATGCCGTGCGCAGCCATCCCAGCGATGAACACTTGCTGCCGCTGTACTTTGCACGTGGTGCCGGTGGCGAATTCAGCGTGGCACACCAGGGATTCACCATGGGCGCGCTGGGCATGGACATCTACCGCTTCGGCTAAGGCAAGCTTCAGGCAAAAAAAATCCCCGAACCAGTCGGGGATTTTTTATGTGCGATCAATCAGCCCAAGGGCGGATCAATCTTCGCGGTAGCGACGCAGCTTCAACTGCTTACCAGCAACGCGAGTGTCTTTCAGCTTGGTCAGCAGTTTTTCCAGACCGTCTTCCGGCAGCTCCACCAGGGAGAAGCTGTCACGGACCTGGATGCGACCGATGGCTTCACGTGCCAGGCCACCCTCATTGAGGATAGCGCCCAGCAGGTTCTTGGCAGCGATGCCATCACGCGCGCCGAGCGCGGTACGGCAACGGGCACGGCCTTCAGCCAATGGCACCGGAGCGCGACGCTCACGATCACCACGGTCTGGACGATCGCCGGAACGCTCTGGACGATCACCGCGTGGCGCGCTGTTCGGCACCAGTGGGCGTTCTTTCTCGATAGCAGCCAGGGTCAGGGCCTGACCGTTGGTGGCCTTGCGCAGCAGGGCTGCAGCCAGGGCACGCGGGGTGCAACCGATATCGGCGGTCAGGCGGTCCAGCAGGTCGCCGTGGGTCGATTCAGCGTCAGCCACCAGTGGCGCCAGGCTGTTGGTCAGTTTCTTGATGCGGGCATCGAGAACTGCCTGGGCATCCGGCAGGCGCACTTCGGCAACTTTCTGACCGGTCACACGCTCGATCACTTGCAGCATGCGGCGCTCACGCGGAGTCACCAGCAGCAGTGCACGACCTTCGCGACCGGCACGGCCGGTACGGCCGATACGGTGCACGTAGGACTCTGGGTCGTACGGCATGTCAACGTTGAACACGTGGGTGATACGTGGAACGTCGAGGCCACGGGCAGCAACGTCGGTCGCTACAACGATGTCCAGGCGGCCATCCTTGAGGGAGTCGATCACGCGCTCACGCTGGTTCTGGGCAATGTCACCGTTCAGCGCAGCGGCTTTGTAGCCTTTGGCTTCCAGGGCACTGGCCAGGTCCAGGGTCGCTTGCTTGGTGCGCACGAACATGATCAGGGCGTCGAAGTCTTCGACTTCCAGCAGGCTCAATACAGCCGAGGTCTTCTGGTCAGCGTGAACCAACAGGTGAGCCTGTTCGATCGCGGTAACGGTCTGGGTCTTGGTCTGGATTTTCACGTGTTGCGGATCGCGCAGGTGGCGTTCGGCAATGGCACGGATCGACTGCGGCAGGGTGGCCGAGAACAATACAGTCTGACGGGTCGGTGGCAGTGCCTTGAAGATGACTTCCAGGTCATCCATGAAGCCCAGCTTCAACATTTCGTCAGCTTCGTCCAGAACCAGGTGGTTCACGGTCGACAGGACTTTTTCGTCACGACGCAGGTGGTCGCACAGACGGCCCGGAGTGGCGACAACGATCTGTGCGCCGTTACGAATTGCTTTAAGTTGTGGGCCCATAGGCGCGCCGCCGTAAACGGCCACAACAGTAACGCCTGGCATTTGCTTGGCGTAGGTTTCAAAAGCGGTTGCTACTTGCAGCGCCAACTCACGGGTTGGCGCCAGGATCAGGGCTTGCGGTTCGCGCTTGGCAGGATCGATGCAATGCAGGATAGGCAGGGCGAACGCGGCGGTTTTACCGGTACCGGTTTGCGCCTGGCCAATCATGTCCTGGCCGGCCATGATGATCGGGATCGATTGCTGCTGAATCGCCGAAGGTTCTTCGTAGCCGGTCGCTGCGACGGCTGCAAGAATATTCGGGTTAAGATTAAAAGCGGCGAAGCCGCCGGTTTCCTGGGTCATGGGTCTGCCTCTAAGTGCATCCGCAAAGACCCATGCTCCAAAGCTGCGCATGCCGTGTTGAGACTCAAGAGTCGCCCTGGCTGCTTTGTCGGCGGGGATTTGCGAAAACGAATGAATGAAAAAGATTCGTCAAGGGAGAGTCCGCTATGCGGACGTGCAGCCGAAGCTGACTTCGGGGAATTGCGCTACCTAAACGCGGCCCGGTTAAAGGCCGGCGCGCACTATACCGGAAATAGCTGAAAAAGGGAGCTTTTTTTATCGCCAAGCGCTGATAAACCGCGCTATGTCACAGTCTTTGCAGATAACACCGGCAGGGTCTATTTTTCAAAGGCCCGGCCCTGCTGGTCATAACGCTTAAACGGTTCACCTGACCTTTCCGGCCCTTTGGTCCGAAACCCTTCCCCGCGCCCGAGGGCACACCCGATGAATCAAGCCAGCAGCAGCCGCGTCAGCCGTGAACTCCAGGGTCATGTCTTGCTTTTGGGTCTGGACCGGGTGGCCAAACGCAACGCGTTCGACCTCGACCTGCTCAATGAGCTGAGCCTGGCGTATGGCGAATTTGATCGAAATGATGACGCTCGGGTGGCCGTGGTGTTTGCCCATGGCGACCACTTTACCGCCGGGCTGGACCTGGCCAATGTCAGCGGCGTGATGGCCGGTGGCTGGCAGCCGCCTCTGGGCGGTTGTGATCCGTGGGGCGTGTTTGCCGGCCCGCGCGTGAGCAAACCGGTGATCGTCGCAGCCCAGGGCTACTGCCTGACCATCGGTATCGAATTGATGCTGGCCGCCGATATCAACTTGTGCGCGAGCAACACGCGCTTTGCGCAGATGGAAGTGCAGCGCGGGATCTTTCCGTTCGGCGGCGCGACGCTGCGCCTTCATCAGATCGCCGGCTGGGGCAATGCGATGCGCTGGCTGCTCACCGGCGACGAATTCGATGCCCATGAAGCCCTGCGCCTGGGCCTGGTGCAGGAAGTGATGGCCAGCGAGGACTTGCTGCCCCGCGCCGTCGAACTGGCCAACCGCATTGCGCGTCAGGCGCCGCTGGGCGTGCAGGCGACGTTGATGTCGGCACGGCTGGCGCGCATGGAAGGCGAAGCCGTGGCGGCTGAGGCGTTGCCGCCGATGGTGAACACGTTGCTGAATAGCGAGGATGCCAAAGAAGGCGTTCGGGCGATGATCGAGAAGCGGCCAGGGGTGTTCAAAGGTATTTAGTCGTCGTCAGTGATGGCCTCTTCGCGGGCAAGCCCGCTCCCACAGGGGAATGTATTTCAACAGGGGAATGCAGTCCAAATGTGGGAGCGGGCTTGCCCGCGAAAGGGCCAGTTCAGGCAATCAAGTAGCCGGCCGGATCGCCTTGATCAACGCCTGCAACGAATACCCCAGGCGTGGCACCAATGCCTCGGCACGCGCCGTCAACGCTTGCATATCCAGCTCCTGATCCAACTCCGAAGGCACCAGCAAGATCACATTGCCCTCCTTCACCGGCAGCTCCCAGTAATGCCGGTGATACAACCCGCGCAACAATGCCGCGCCCAATGGTTTGCCATCATCGGTGGCCCATTGGTTGATCACCAGCCAACCGCCGGGGTTGAGTTTCTTCTGGCAGTTCTCCAGGAAGGTCCACGCCAGATGCCCGACGCCGGGACCGACATCGGTATAGAGGTCGACGAAAATCAGGTCGGCCGACTCGGCGGTCTCCAGCAATTGCAATGCGTCGCCAATGCGGATGTACAGCCGCGGGTCGTCATCCAGCCCAAGGAATTCAATGGCCAGGCGCGGCACATCGGGGCGCAGTTCGATGGCTTCCACATCTTCCAGCGGCAGGAACCTGAGGCACGCCTGGGTCAGCGTGCCGGCGCCCAGGCCTAGGAACAGCGCGCTCTCGGGTTGTTCATGACACAACGCACCGATCAGCATCGCACGGGTATAGTCGTACTCCAGCCAGCTCGGATCAGCGGTGAACACGCAGCTTTGCTCGATGGCGTCGCCAAACTCGAGAAAACGGTAATCGGCCACTTCGAGCACACGGATCATGCCGAAATCATCATGGACTTCGGCCAGCAGGCGCTCGACACGCTCCTCGGTCATCACTACTCCTAACGGGTTTGCTGCACGGCAAAGGCGCGATTGTCGGCCAACCGACGGCAACAGGTCACGCACTAATTGCTGATAACATTGGCGCCCCACCGTCAATCAGCCAATCGAGTTCATGATGAGCCAACCCTGGAGCCCCGACAGCTGGCGCGCCCTGCCGATCCAGCAACAACCCCGGTACCCGGACGCTGCACACTTGCTGCAAGTGGAGCAGAACCTGGCCAGCTACCCGCCACTGGTGTTCGCCGGGGAGGCCCGCGAGTTGCGCCGCCAGTTTGCCGAGGTGACCCAGGGCCGCGCGTTCTTGCTGCAAGGCGGCGATTGTGCCGAGAGCTTTGCCGAGTTTTCCGCCGCGAAAATCCGCGACACGTTCAAAGTGCTGTTGCAGATGGCAATTGTGATGACCTTCGCCGCTGGCTGCCCGGTGGTCAAAGTCGGGCGCATGGCCGGCCAGTTCGCCAAGCCGCGTTCGGCCAATGATGAAACCATCGACGGTGTCACCCTGCCCGCCTACCGTGGCGACATCGTCAATGGCATCGGTTTCGACGAAAAAAGCCGCGTGCCGGACCCGGACCGCCTGCTGCAGTCCTACCACCAGTCCACTGCCACCCTGAACCTGCTGCGCGCCTTTGCCCAGGGCGGTTTTGCCGACCTGCACCAGGTGCACAAGTGGAACCTGGATTTCATCGCCAACTCCGCGCTGGCCGAGAAGTACAGCCAGTTGGCCGACCGCATCGACGAAACCCTGGCCTTCATGCGCGCGTGCGGCATGGACAGCTCGCCGCAACTGCGCGAGACCAGCTTCTTCACCGCCCACGAAGCGCTGCTGCTCAACTACGAACAAGCCTTCGTGCGCCGTGACAGCCTGACCAACGACTACTACGACTGTTCGGCGCACATGCTGTGGATCGGCGACCGCACTCGCCAGTTGGACGGCGCCCACGTCGAGTTCCTGCGCGGGGTGAACAACCCGATCGGGGTCAAGGTCGGCCCGAGCATGAACCCGGATGACCTGATCCGCCTGATCGATATCCTCAACCCGGACAACGACCCCGGCCGCCTCAACCTGATCGCGCGCATGGGCGCCGGCAAGGTCGGCGATCACCTGCCCCACCTGATTCGCGCCGTGCAGCGCGAGGGCAAGCAAGTGCTGTGGAGCTCGGACCCAATGCATGGCAACACCATCAAGGCCAGCAGCGGCTACAAGACCCGCGACTTTGCGCAGATCCTTGGCGAGGTGAAGGAGTTCTTTCAGGTGCACCAGGCCGAAGGCACCTATGCGGGCGGGATCCATATCGAAATGACCGGGCAGAACGTCACCGAATGCATCGGCGGCGCGCGGCCGATCACTGAGGATGGCTTGTCGGACCGTTATCACACCCACTGCGACCCGCGGATGAATGCCGATCAGTCGCTGGAGTTGGCGTTTCTGATTGCCGAGACCTTGAAGCAAGTCAAACGCTGAACCGCCCACTGTAGGAGCGAGCTTGCTCGCGAAAATCGTTAACGAAAACGCGGGGCATCAGGATTAATGCGGTGTCTTTGCGTTTTTTCGCGAGCAAGCTCGCTCCTACAGTGATGTGATCATCGCCGCCCGCAACCGGTCGGCACTGGGCCTTTGGCAGTTGAGCTGCACCTGCTCCAGGCCCAGCCAGTCGGCCATTTGCCGCAGGTTCTGCGCCAGCGCCAACATCCCTTCCTCATCCAACCCCGGCTCTTCTTCGTGCACCGCATGCACCGCCAGACGCCCATTGGCGCGCTCGGCACGCAGGTCAACGCGTGCGGCAATCCGCTCGTTGTGCAGAAACGGCAGCACGTAGTAACCGTAAACCCGCTTGTCCTGAGGGGTGTAGATCTCCAGGCGGTAACGGAAATCGAACAGGCGCTCGGTGCGGCTGCGCTCCCAAACCAGCGAATCAAAGGGCGACAACAAGGCACTGGCCGGCACTTTGCGCGGCACTTTGGGATCAGGCAGGCAGTACGCCGCTTGTTTCCAACCGTGCACCTGGCACGTCAACAATTGACCGTCCTCCACCAACTCAGCAAGGCGATTGCGGCTATCGGCCGGGTCGAGACGGAAGTAATCACGCAGGTCTTTTTCAGTACCGACCCCCAACGCGGTGGCGCTGTGCAGCAATAAGCCGCGCTGGGCCTCGGTTTCAGTCACAGAGGCTTGAAGTATATCGCCGGGAATGACTCGCTCAGGCAAGTCATAAAGCCGCTCAAACCCGCGCCGACCGGCGACTGTGACCAAGCCAGCGGCAAACAGCCATTCCAACGCGTGTTTTTCGTCGCTCCAATCCCACCATGGGCCGGCGCGTTCCTCGCGGGTCGACAAACTGCCGGCCCCCAGCGCGCCCTGCTGCTCAACAGTGTGCAGTACACGTTGAATCGTGGCCTGTTGCTCACGCCCAAAACGAGCCATTTGCGAATAAATGCCCTGCCCTTGCCTGGCCCGCTCCATGCGCCAGCGCATCAGCGGGTACAGCGCCATCGGCAATAGCGATGCCTCGTGTCCCCAATATTCGAACAGTGAACGCCGCCGCCCCTGGCTCCAGGCGGCTTGTTCAAGTATCAGCGGGGAGTAGTTGCCCAGGCGGGAAAACAGCGGCAGGTAATGGGAGCGCACCACCGCATTGACCGAATCGATCTGCAACACGCCCAAGCGTTCGATCATACGGTTGAGGTGCGCAGCCTTGATCACTGCAGGCGCCTGGCGCCCGGAAAAACCTTGGGCCGCCAGCGCCATGCGTCGAGCTTGCTTGAGTGAAAAAGACAGGTCGGCGGGCATGGGTTTCTCCGTGTGGGCTCGCCGACTACCCTACTGCATCCGCGATCATTTTCGCAGCGGGTCTTGCCAGAAATGCAGGTGACGCTCCTGTTCCACATCGCCGCGATTGAGGCCGATATCCTTGAGCGCATCATCGCTCAAGGTCGCCAGCATCTGACGCTCCTCATGCAGCGCCTGCCAGCGAGCAACCTTGTGAAACAGCCCGGCAAACGGACGTTTCGCCAGCAATACAAAACCTCTTTGACCTTTCATCTTCTCGCCCTCCAGTGGGGATGGCGCAAGTGTGTGCCCGGCCTTATGATCAATCCAACGAATGTTTCTTATGCAATGCATCTCGGAGATTGATCAATTGTCCGGCTACCCGAGCATCGACACTGAAGTGCTGCGCACCTTCGTCGCCATCGCTGACGAGGGCGGCTTTACCCGCGCTGGCGAACGGGTCAACCGCACGCAATCGGCGGTGAGCATGCAGATGAAACGCCTGGAAGAAGACGTATTGCAGCGCAAGTTGTTCGAACGCGATGGTCGGCAGGTGCGGCTGACGCCCGAGGGCCAGGTCTTGCTGGGCTATGCGCGGCGCATCCTGAAACTGCACAGCGAAGTGTTCAACACCCTGCGCGAGCCGCACATGGTCGGGTTGGTCCGCATCGGCACGCCGGACGACTACGTGATGCGTTTCCTGCCAGGCATCCTCAAGCGGTTTTCCAAGGCATATCCGCTGATCCAGATCGAGATGCACTGCGAGGCGTCGACGGTGTTGATGCAGCGCCGGGACCTGGCACTGACCGTCATCAGCCGCGAGCCTGGCAACGAAATCGGCGAGTTGCTGCGCACCGAGCGCATGGTGTGGGTGGCGGCGCCGTGCTTCTGCGTGGACGAACACGACGCGCTGCCGCTGGCAATTTCCGGGGTCGACAGCTTCTGCACCCAGTGGACCCGTGCGGCACTGGACGCCGCAGGGCGGGACTACCGACTGGCCTACCACAGTTCCAACGTGGCGGCGATTCAGGCCGTGGTGAGTTCCGGCCTGGCGGTGATGGTCAGCATGGAAAGCCTGGTGACCGACGATCTGCGGGTGCTCGGCAACGAAGAAGGTTTTCCGCCGCTGCCATCGATGACGCTTCGATTGCTACGCAACCCGGCGATGACCTCGCCCATCACCGACTGCCTGGCGGAGTACATCCTCGAAGGATTCAAACTTTAAAAGTCAGCATCACCGCGCACACCACCAGGAAGCCGCAGAACAGGCCGCGCAGCACGCGTTCCGGCAATGCATGGGCGACCTTCACGCCCCAACTGATGCTGAGCAGGCCGCCCACGGCCAACGGCACGCCGATCATCCAGTCCACTTCCTGGTGCCAGGCGTAGGTGACCAATGTCACGCCGGTGCTCGGCAATGCCAAGGCCAGGGACAAACCTTGGGCAACCACCTGGGTTGTGCCGAACAAACTGGTCAACACCGGCGTTGCGACCACTGCCCCGCCTACGCCAAACAAACCGCCCATGGACCCGGAGGCGGCACCCAGTACCCCAAGCCATGGCCAGGAATAACGCATCTGCGCCGTCGGCGGCGCGTTACGGGTGAACATGCGCAGCAGGTTGTAGGCGGATAGCGTCAACAGGAAGGCGATAAAACCGATGCGCATCGCACCCGCGTCCAAGCCCACCGCCCAGATCGAACCCAGCCAGGCAAACGTGAAACCCATGACGCCCAGCGGCAGCGCATGGCGCAGTTCGATACGGTTGCGCTGGTGATAGCGCCACAGCGCCAGCATCACATTGGGCACCACCATTACCAAGGCGGTGCCTTGGGCCAATTGCTGGTCCAGGCCGAACAACACGCCCAGCACCGGAATCGCAATCAACCCACCGCCAATGCCAAACAGGCCGCCCACCGTGCCGAGGGCCGCGCCCAAGATCAGGTACATCACTAAATCCAACACCGCTCGTTACTCCGCAATCCCAGGCCTTGCATGCTACGCAGTCGGCTCTGGCGCGGAAACGCACAGCAACGCACAATGGCTGTGCCAATCTCGCATAAGCATTTTTCCGATGAATCCAAATACCCTCACCGACCAACTGGGCCTGTTTCTTGATGTACTGGAAACCGGCAGCTTTTCAGCCGCCGCACGCCGTCATCCGCTGACGCCCTCGGCAGTGGCCCGACGGATCGACAGCCTGGAAAGCTCGGTGGGCAGCCGCTTGTTCCAGCGCAGCACCCACGCCGTGGTGCCGACCCCGGCGGGGCTGGCCTTTGCCGAACGAGCCCGGCGGATTGTCAGCGAGCTGCAACTGGCGCGGGCTGAAGCGGTGTCCCTCAGCCATGCGCCGGAAGGCCTCATCCGAGTCGATGCACCAGCGGCATTTGGTCGACGGCATCTGGCGCCGGTGATCGCGGATTTCCTCAATGTCTACCCGGGACTGGATGTGCACCTGCATCTGATCGACAGCTTTGTGGATATGCAGGGAGCGCACTTGGGCAAGGTCGATCTGGTACTACGAGCCGGCCATCTCGTCGACACGCGGTTGATCGCCACGCCCTTGGCCAGCATCGTGCGCATCGCGTGCGCCAGCCCGGCCTATCTGAAAAGCCGGGGCACGCCGATCCACCCTCGGGAACTGAGCGAACATGACGGGTTGGACTGGGATGGCCTGGCGCCGACGTTCGCCTGGCGCTTCGAGCTGGATGGGCGCCGTGCCACCTATCGACCGCAGCGCATCCGCATGAGCGCCAATAACGCTGAAGCCTTGCTGTCAGGTGCCTTGGCGGGACTGGGCATCGCCCACCTGCCCACGTGGCTGGCCAGCGAATACCTGGTGCGCGGCGAACTGCTGCCCTTGTTCTGCGAAGACGGCCTGCCCAGTCCCGAGACCACCGGCATCTATGCGCTGCGCCTGGAACAGCAGCCAAATGCCCGGAGCCGATTGCTGCTGGAATATCTGAAATCGCGCTTCAGCCCGGTGCCACCTTGGGACCTGGCGCTACAGAGTGGCTTGGTCTGACCTCTCGGACAGAATTATCTGGCGCATTAAAGATTTGCCCGCTAGATTCCAGCCCAGACATGCTTTTTCGAGGTACCGCCATGAGCAAGAACCCTGATCCGTGCGAATCCCTGATGCTGGACAACCAGCTGTGCTTCGCCCTGCACTCCACCTCCCTGCTGATGACCAAGGTCTACAAACCATTGCTGCAAGCACTTGGCCTGACCTACCCGCAGTACCTAGCCATGATGGTGTTGTGGGAAGAGGATGGTTTGACCGTCGGCGAAATCAGCAGCCGCCTGCTGACCGACCCGGGTTCGCTCACCCCATTGCTCAAGCGCCTGGAAGCCGAAGGTGTACTCAGCCGTACCCGCAGCCGCGAGGATGAACGCGTGGTGGTCGTTGAGTTGACCGACGCAGGCCGAGCGTTGCAGGACAAGGCCATGGGCATACCCCAGTGCATCCTGGGTGCCAGTGGCCTGGAGCTGGAGCAATTGCGCAAGTTGCAAAGCGACCTGATCGTGTTGCGCAACAACCTGCAAGCCAGCGTTTAAACCTCTCCCCGTGCAGGCGCTGGCAAGCCGGCCCCTGCAGGTCGAATTTGGAAAAATTTAAAAATTTATCTTGCGCGCTAAACATTAGCGCTATACATTCACCTCACCAACTACTTAGCGCGCAAACATTTAGCGCTAAACACCAAGAGGAAAACACCATGCAAACGCTCTACACCGCAGTAGCCACCGCCACCGGCGGCCGTGATGGTCGTGCTGTTTCCAGCGACAACATCCTCGACGTCAAACTCTCCACCCCCAAAGAACTGGGCGGTGCCGGTGGCCAGGCCACCAACCCCGAACAACTGTTCGCTGCCGGCTACTCGGCCTGCTTCATCGGCGCCCTGAAATTCGTCGCCAGCCAGACCAAACGCAAAATCCCGGATGACGCGTCGATCACCGCCCACGTTGGCATCGGCCAGATCCCCGGCGGTTTCGGCCTGGACATCGACCTGCACATCAGCCTGCCAGGCCTGGCCCAGGACGACGCGCAAAGCCTGGTCGACGCGGCTCACCAAGTCTGCCCGTACTCCAACGCCACCCGTGGCAACGTCGATGTACGCCTGCACGTGACCGTCTAAATGACCTCGGCCGCCCCTGGAGAAGAAAATGAACACAATTGGTAAAGCGCTCACCGGCACCCTGCTCGCCTTGTCCATCAGCCACGCCTTTGCGGCGACAGGGGATGTCGAGCACAACACCCAGGCGTTTCTGGATGTGTTGAACGCCGGCACCGGCAAACCGATGGAACAGCTGACACCCAAGGACGCCCGTGCGGTACTGACCGGCGCCCAGGCCGGTGTGAAGCTGACCTTGCCCAAGGCGGATGTGAGCCAGAAGACCATCCAGGTCGACGGCAAGCCGCTGGACCTGACCATCGTGCGTCCGGCCGGGGTCAAGGGCACCTTGCCTGTGTTCATGTTCTTCCACGGTGGCGGCTGGGTGCTGGGGGATTACCCGACCCATGAACGCCTGGTGCGCGATCTGGTAGTGGGTTCGGGGGCGGTGGCGGTATTCGTCAACTACACGCCTTCACCGGAAGCGCATTACCCGGTGGCAATCAACCAGGCATACGGCGCCACGAAATGGGTAGCCGAGCACGGTAAAGAGATCAATGTCGATGGCAAGCGCCTGGCGGTCGCGGGCAACAGCGTCGGCGGCAATATGGCGGCAGTGGTCAGCCTGATGGCCAAGGACAAGGGCACGCCAGCGATCAAGTTCCAATTGTTGCTATGGCCGGTGACCGACGCCAATTTCGACACTGCGTCCTACAACCAGTACGCCGAAGGGCACTTCCTGACCCGCAACATGATGAAGTGGTTCTGGGACAACTACACCACCGACGCCAACCAGCGCGCCGAGGTCTATGCCTCGCCTCTGCGGGCCACTACTGATCAGTTAAAGGGCTTGCCGCCAGCGCTGATTCAAACAGCTGGCGCCGACGTGCTGCGCGATGAAGGCGAAGCCTACGCTCGCAAACTGGACCAAGCGGGTGTACCGGTGACGGCGGTGCGCTACAACGGCATGATTCACGACTACGGGTTGCTCAACGTGGTCAGCCAAGTCCCGGCAGTCCGTTCTGCACTGCTCCAGGCCTCGGATGAGCTGAAGCAACACCTGAAGTAAAAGCAGTGCCCACGAAAAAGCCCGACACATGGTCGGGCTTTTTTTCGTAGCAGCGGGGCCAGAATTACTTCTTGGCGCGACCTTTGTACGAACCACCTTCGCGGGTGTCGATCTCGATCAGGTCGTCGATTTCGATGAAATCGGCCACTTGCAGTTCGGTACCGTTGCTCAGCTTGGCAGGCTTCATCACCTTGCCCGACGTGTCGCCGCGAGCGGAACCTTCGGTGTAGGCCACTTTACGCACGATGGTGGTCGGCAGCTCTACGGAAACCAGACGTTCTTCGAAGAAAATAGCTTCGCAGACGTCTTCCATGCCTTCTTCGATGAACGGCAGAACAGCTTCGATATCTTCAGCGTTCAGCTCGTACATGGTGTAGTCGGTGGTGTCCATGAACGTGTAGGTGTCGCCGCTGATGAAGGACAAGGTCGCTTCTTTACGGTCGAGGATCACGTCATCCAGTTTGTCATCGGCGCTGTAGACGATCTCGGTCTTGTAACCGGTCAGCAGGTTCTTCAGCTTGGTCTTCATGATTGCGCTGTTACGACCAGACTTGGTGAACTCAGCTTTCTGAACCAGCCAAGGGTCGTTTTCGAGACGGATCACTGTACCGGGTTTCAGTTCTTTACCAGTTTTCATTGCATATATCCGAAATTTGGATGGGATTTACAAAATTCAAGGTG
Organism: Pseudomonas azotoformans; assembly: GCF_900103345.1. NCBI lineage: Bacteria > Pseudomonadati > Pseudomonadota > Gammaproteobacteria > Pseudomonadales > Pseudomonadaceae > Pseudomonas > Pseudomonas azotoformans. The sequence continues at coordinate 6,611,696 of NZ_LT629702.1, read as the reverse complement.
GCGTATCATATCCAACTTTCATAAAACTTCACCAGCGCCGTCGCAAGATCAGCCTGCAAGGCCTGTTCCAGACACCATGTTTCGGCGTGCTGGCTGACCTCTGGCCAATGTTCCAACAGCATTTTCCACGTTTGGGCCATATCGCCCTCCGTGTTCCAGGCTTGCCAGAGGCCGATCAATGCCGCCCTTGCCGACGGTGACAAGCCGGCCGTGTACAGTTCAAGGAAGGCATCGAGCTTGTCGAGGTGAATGTCTTCGTCCTGTCGATAAATGTGCCACAGCAGCGGTCGCCCGGCCCATTGGGCACGCACGAACGAGTCTTCCCCGCGCACGGCATTGAAGTCACAGCACCACAGCAGGCGGTCGTATTGCTCCTGGCGCACGAATGCAATCACCTGCACCGTCAGCGATCCCCGCTGCTGGATATCACCCGCCACCAGACGGTCCAGGCCCAACCAACGCTGCACATCGCCAAGAATGCGCCCCTCGGGCACCAATAGATGAGTGGCACGCCCGTCCGTCGATAACACGTCCAGCCAACTGGCGAGCCCGGCGTTTTCGTAGGCAAACAGTGAGATCAGCCGCGCACCGGCTGTGGGAAACACACCCAAGGTTTGCAGGAAGTCTTGCTGCGCACTCGCATCCTGCTGAAAAGCCCGACGCTGTTCCAGCAACCCGGCCTCACGCAAAAGCCCGCCGGTGCCGGGTCGGAATCCGGGGAAGAAGAAGTACTTCTGCACGCCCTTGAACTTCACCGACGGCAGCCGGTGACAACCCACTACCCATTCCTCGGCACTTAGGTAATCCAGGTTCATCCACACCGGCGTGCGTTCGCGATCGGCCATGGCCTCCATATACCCAGGCGGCAACTGGCAGGCAAACGCGGCGATCACGACATCCGCCGCGGGCGCCCCCATCCACTCAGCCGGCCAATGGCGCACTTCGACGCCTTCCTGCCATTGTTGATCGAGCTGTACGTCAATCTCGGGACACATGCGTTCGAATGCGCGCAGGTCATCGACCCACAAGCGCACATCACAGGCGTGTTCCGCCACCAATTGCCGGGCCAGGCGCCAGGTCACGCCGATGTCGCCGAAGTTGTCGACGACGCTGCAAAAAATATCCCAGCGGGCTTTCATTCCGGGCTCCAACGCTCAAAGGTTCGATTGTCCGCATAAATGCACGGATGCAGAAGGCTTGATCGCGATTATTCTGCACTGTGGCTGTGCGACAATCGCCGCCACGCCGTCAATGCCTGCCAGGAGGGCCTCATGTCTGATCGTCCGTTGTCGCTGTTCAAGCTCAGTGCCGCTATCGCATTTGGCGTATGGCTGGGGTTTATCGCCATCGTGCTGACCACCTGGCTGGCGTCGCGCTACCTGTTCCCCCAGAGCCTGGCGCCAGTAGCCCAGGCGGTGCAGCAATTGGGCAAGCCTGCTGTGGCGGCGCCTGAACCGCCGAATCGCATGTTCGAGCAGTATCAGCAGAACCTGCAGAAACAGGAGCAGCAACAGAGCCTGGACCAGGCGCGCAACAATGCGCGCAACCTGTCCAACCCCAAATGCCAGTTCTGGCTGCAACAGGACCAGAACGCCCCCAGCGAAAAGACCCGGGCCAATGTCCTGCAATTCTGCGATTGATGACCATGAATAAACACGCTGTCCACCTGCTCATCCTGGAAAAGCTCAGTGTCGACCTCGACATCGCCCAGCGCGCCGCCCAGACCGCCTACGAAACCGCGACCCACGAAGAAAATATCGCCGAAAACAAATACGACACCCTGGGATTGGAGGCGTCCTACCTGGCGGCCGGGCAAGCCAAGCGTGTCGAGGAGATCAAGCAGGCGCTGGCGCTGTGCCAGAACCTGCCATTACGGGCTTACGATGATCAGCGCGGTATAGAAGTCGGCGCCCTGCTGGGCCTGGAAGACGAGAACGGTCGCCAGCAATGGCTGTTCCTGGCACCGGATGCGGCCGGTTTGAAGGTGGACGTGGTTGGACAACCGGTGACCGTCATCACCCCGCGCTCACCACTGGGCAAAAGCCTGCTGGGCAAGTTCGAAGGCGATGAGGTAGAGATTCTGGTGGCAGGCGCCCGGCAACATTTTACGGTTACCGAGGCCAAATAAACCGCTGGCTTAATGGACGGGCAATTCAACGCCGTCGAACAGTTCTTCCAGTTCCTGCTTGTTGTGGCATTGGATCGCCTTGGCCATGACTTCGCGGGTCAGGTGCGGCGCAAACTTTTCTATGAAATCGCACATGAAGCCACGCAGGAAGGTGCCACGACGGAAGCCGATCTTGGTCACGCTGGACTCGAACAGCTCGCTGGCATCGAGCACCACCAGGTCTTTGTCGAGGGCCGTGTCGACCGCCATCTTGGCGACGATACCCACGCCCAGGCCCAGGCGTACGTAAGTCTTGATCACGTCGGCGTCGGCGGCAGTGAACACCACTTTCGGCGTGAGGCCACGATGGCTGAAGGCTTCGTCCAGCTTGGAGCGGCCGGTGAAACCGAACACGTAGGTTACGATCGGGTATTCGGCCAGGGCTTCCAGGGTCAGCTTCGGCAGCTTGGCCAATGGGTGACCTTGCGGCACCACTACACAACGGTTCCAGCGGTAGCACGGCATCATCACCAAGTCGCCGAACAGCTCCAGGGCCTCGGTGGCGATGGCGAAATCGACGGTGCCGTCAGCAGCCATTTCGGCGATCTGCATCGGCGAACCCTGGTGCATGTGCAGGGCCACGTCCGGGTACTGCTTGATGAAATCGCGGATCACCGGCGGCAACGCATAACGCGCCTGGGTGTGAGTGGTGGCGATGGACAGGGTGCCTTTCTTCTCGTTGGAGAATTCCTGTGCGATCTGCTTGATGCTTTCGACTTTGCGCAGGATCTCGCCGGCGGTGGTGATGATGCGCTCGCCGGCCGGGGTGACTCGGGTGAGGTGCTTGCCGCTGCGCGCGAACACTTCGACGCCCAACTCGTCTTCGAGCAGGCGGATCTGCTTGCTGATACCGGGTTGCGAGGTGTAAAGGCTTTGAGCGGTAGCGGAAACGTTGAGGTCGTGGTGCGCCACTTCCCAGATGTAGCGCAGTTGTTGAAGCTTCATATGTGTCCCTCAAAGCAGATAGACGCCACGGGTATCAGCGACGGTATATAACTATATTAAAGGTTTGATGGATAAATCTAGAACTTTTTATCGATTTTCATCCATCACACGTCATCACTGCGTCGACGTTGCAACGAAGGCACCAGGTAGACCGGCACCGTAGACAGCTGCAGCACCCGTGCAGCGGTGCGACCCAACGGGGTGGCCGCCGCGGTTGCATGGCTGTGACTTCCTACGATCAACAGATCCACGGAAAGTTTGCGCAGTTGGTCGAGTATCACCTCGCAGGGATCCCCCTGGATCACCCGTACCGAGCGAATCAACTTCAGGTCTTGCTCCCCGTCCCCCAACTCCTCGCGAAAACTGTCCAGCACCCGCTGTTCGATCGTCGCCATGACCGTGGTCAGCCCCTGGCTTTGCCATTCACTCAGGGCCGTCTCATCAAGGTAGCTCTGCAACACCGATTCGGCGAACAGGCCGATAGGCTCGACCACGTGAATCACATACAGGTCCGCCTTGAACGTTCGGGCCAGCGCCAGCGCATGTTGCATCACATAAGGCGCGTACAGACCAAGGTCCGTGGCGTACAGCATCGAACGGATCATAGAACCTCCTGGACTGCCAGGATGGCGGAGATCAAATGAGCTTAGCAGCGCCCGGACGACTTCGACTGACTTAGCTCTTCACCTCATTACTGATGCCATGGGGCACGTGCCCGGTGGCCACAAACTCCATGGCTTTCTCACAATGCCCGGCCTGGTCGTCAAAAAATACATCGGCGGCAAACGCTTCCAGGAACGCGGATTTTTCAAGGCCGCCGAGGAACAGCGACTCATCCAGGCGGATATCCCACTCACGCAAGGTGCGAATCACCCGCTCATGGGACGGCGCCGAACGCGCGGTGACCAAGGCCGTGCGGATCGGACAGGCCTCATCGGGAAACTCGCGCTGCAACAGGTTGAGTGCCGCCAGAAAGCCCTTGAACGGACCGCCGTGCAACGGTTGGCGCGCCGACTCGCGCTCATTGGCCTGGAACGCTGCCAAACCGCCGGCCTGGTACACACGCTCTGACTCATCGGAAAACAGGACGGCGTCGCCGTCGAAGGCAATGCGCAGTTCTTCGCTCGATGCGCGGTTCGGGCCACCCGACAGAATCGTCGCTGCCGCGAACCCTGCATCGAGCGCACTGCGCACGTCCTCGGCATGGGTCGAAAGAAACAGATGGCAGCCAAACGCCGCCAAATAAGGATAAGGACTACGCCCGCCTACGAAAGCAGCGCGGGAAATATCCAGGCCGTAATGCTGGATCGAATTGAACACGCGCAAGCCGGTGTCAGCGCTGTTACGCGACACCAGCACCACTTCAACCCGCGCACGGCCCAGGCTGGCGTTCAGGCTCAGCAGTTTCTTGACCAACGGCAAAGCATCACCAGGCTCGAGGATTTCCTCCTCATGCTCGATCTGGTATTTGCGGTACGCCTCGACGCCTTGGGCGAGGTAGACCTTATGGCTGTCACTCAGGTCGAACAGTGCCCGCGACGAAATCGCCAGCACCAGTTTGTCGCCCAATCCCTTTGCCATGGTGTATCCCCCTGCTCAGCGGTTACGCCGATCAATAAAACTCAAGGCCTGGTACAGCGCCTGCATCCGTGGCAGCTCACAGCCGGCAGCCCTGGCCGCAGCGAGTGGTCGGGCATAGATCGCCGCCAGTTCCAGCGGGCGTTTGTGCACGTGGTCGTGGTACATGCTCGGCAGGTAGTCAGCCATGGTTTCAGTCATGGTGAACATCTGCTCGGCATAGCTTTGGGGAATGTCATGACCGCAGGCATGGGCGCCCTGCACCACTTCGGCCATCAACGCCTGGATCAACTCGCGACTGGATTCGTCCGCCATCATCGCCGTGGTCCCCGTGCCCAACAATACGGACAGACCGTTGTAGGGCACATTCCACACGAGTTTGTGCCAGCGAGCCTGATGCACATTGGCCATGGCCTGGGACTCGATACCGGCCTGGTGAAACAACGCAGCGCCCGCTTCGACAATCGCTTTCTGGAGGGCGTCATCATTGGCCGCTGTGCCACTGTGATACCCCAGGTTGACCCGGCCCAACGCCTGGTGCTCGACAACACCGGGGGCAGAACGATGCACACCGATGTAGCACAAGCCCCCCAGCAGGTGCAGCGACGCGGGCAAGTGTTCACGCAGGCTGTCTTCTACATCGAGGCCGTTTTGCAGCAACACCACCTTGGCATCCGGCGCGGCCACCTGGGCGAGGGTCGGGGCCAATTCGACGTTGCCGGTCGACTTGGTGCCCACCAGCAGCCAGTCGCACGGCGGCATATCGGCAGCGCGGGCATAGGCCTGCACCGGATGCAGATGCAGGGCACCGTGCACCGTGCTGTTCAAGTGCAGGCCGTGCTCGCTGACCGCCGCGTATTCACTGCGCAACAGAAAGTGCACATCGAAACCTGCACGCGCCAGCATCAATCCGTAGAAACCACCAATGGCACCTGTGCCGATAATGCCGATGCGTGGCGACTGGGGGCTAACTGCTGTCATGGCAAATCCTCAGGTGAACGGGTGAGTGCCTGTTTTACGGCATCGAAAACGTCATCACGCGTAAGACGTGTCTGTATCTGCCCAAGGAATTGACCCTCGCACACCACGAACAGCGCCGGCAAATGAAAGATCTGGTAGCGTTCGACCGCACCACCATTATGCCCGGCGTCCACCCAGCAAAGCCGGTCCACCGGTAACGGCCAGCCCGGCAGTTGCTGGCGTGCCCAGCGGCAACTGGAACACCCTGCGCTGGTAAAGATGAGTAGAGAAATACCTGGCAATCCCAGCAATTGCTGGTCAATATCCAGGTCGGTCAATTCCAGTTCCTTCACTATACTGCTGCCACCGCCGTCAATTGGACGGTGCTCGGAGTCCGTGTACATGGGTCGTTTTTTACCTCACCCTGATGATGTCGCTGTCGAGTTAATCCAACGTCCCTCTCCCGCCATACCCCGCCAACGCCTACACACTATCGGCCTGGGCGGCATCGCCTGCCATTGGCCACGCGCCTGGCGCGAAGGCACGGCGGTTGATCTGCACATCCCCTCCCTGGGCGCCAGCGCACGCTACCCAGGCTATGTGGCGTGGTGCCGCAAGGTGGAAAACGGCTACCGCGTCGGTGTCTCGTTTACCGATGAACATGCGTTGTTCGGTGCGCGCATGGGTGAGCAAGCATGCCGGATAGAGCGCTATTGCCGCCAGCACGAAGACGCCGAGCCAACCCCCCAACAACTCGAAGCCCTCGCCCGTGAATGGGTATCGCGCCATGCCAGTGAGTTCTCCCATGAAGCCTTTGTGGCGCCAGCACTGGATTAAAGCGGGCTTTGCCCATTGTCGCGGGCCGGTGTTACGCGCTAAGGTTCCTCCCCCCTGCATTCAAATCATGCTGTGCTCCGCCGCACGGGGATGGCTGGCGGCCGGCACCCGTGACCCTGACGAGTAACACGATGGCTGATTTACCGATCAATGACCTAAACGTCGAATCCAACGAGACCCTGATCACGCCCGATCAGCTCAAGCGCGAAATCCCTTTGAGCGACGCTGCCCTGCAGACCGTCACCAAGGGCCGCGAAGTCATCCGTGACATTCTCGATGGCACCGACCACCGTCTGTTCGTCGTCATCGGGCCTTGCTCGATCCACGACCTCAAGGCTGCCCACGAGTACGCCGAGCGCCTCAAAGTGCTGGCGGCGGAAGTGTCCGACACCCTATACCTGGTGATGCGCGTCTATTTCGAGAAACCGCGCACCACCGTCGGCTGGAAAGGCTTGATCAACGACCCGTACCTGGACGACTCGTTCAAGATCCAGGACGGCCTGCACATTGGTCGCCAGTTGCTCCTGGACCTGGCCGAAATGGGCCTGCCCACCGCCACCGAAGCCCTGGACCCGATCTCTCCGCAGTACCTGCAGGACCTGATCAGTTGGTCAGCCATCGGCGCACGCACCACTGAATCCCAGACGCACCGTGAAATGGCGTCCGGCCTGTCCTCGGCCGTGGGTTTCAAGAACGGCACCGACGGCGGCCTGACCGTGGCGATCAACGCGCTGCAGTCGGTTTCCAGCCCGCACCGTTTCCTGGGGATCAACCAGGAAGGTGGCGTGTCTATCGTCACCACCAAGGGCAACGCCTATGGCCACGTGGTACTGCGCGGCGGCAACGGCAAACCCAACTATGATTCGGTCAGCGTCGCCCTGTGCGAACAGGCTCTGAACAAGGCAAGGATCAAGCCGAACATCATGGTCGACTGCAGCCACGCCAACTCCAACAAGGACCCGGCCCTGCAGCCGCTGGTAATGGAAAACGTTGCCAACCAGATTCTCGAAGGCAACCAGTCGATCATCGGGCTGATGGTCGAGAGCCACCTGAACTGGGGTTGCCAGGCGATTCCAAAAGACCTGGCCGACTTGCAATACGGCGTGTCGATCACCGATGCTTGCATCGACTGGGCCGCCACCGAAAACACCCTGCGCAGCATGCACGCCAAGCTCAAGGATGTTTTGCCAAAGCGCAAACGCACCTGAGTACACACTGCGCACACAAAAACGCCGGGCAATGCCCGGCGTTTTTCATGGTGCTGTCTTAAGCCTTACAGCTTAGCGGCATGGCGCTGGTGGCGCTCCATGTAGCGTTCGACATAAGAGCACGAAGGGATCACCGTGTAGCCCGCCTCTTCGGCAAACTTCAAGGCTTCCTCGGTCAGCGCCGCTGCAATACCACGGCCCCGCAGTGCGTTGGGCACGAAGGTCCGATAGATATCCAGGGTCTGTTTGCCGAGGTCCATATAGGTCAGATAGGCACGATGACCGTCCACATTGGTCTCGAACTGATGACCAGCCTGGTCATGGTGGATGGACAACGCCTCGCTCATCACTACTCCTCGCGGGTCTTGGTTTCTGACCCCTACCTTACCGATGTTTTTCCGGCGAAGGAACATCTACGCCACCCCGTGCCGGTTTCGACAACGAGAAAACCCTGAGCGCTCACACCTGCACGTAGGGAATAGTAGGCACCAATCCTGCAATTGCTCAAGGCGCACTCGTCATCCCCTGCCACGGGTGGATATAGAAAGGGCTTCGATCTACCGATGATCGAAAGCCTGAACATTGCCGGCAGTTGAACCTTGAGACGAACAGGCGCTCTTAAAGTCACCTCTACATGCGCAAAAGATGCCGGGCAACGCGAAGCCATGCTGAACGTAAGTGTCAGCGTGGATATATAAAATTTCATCTGTTTACAGGGCTTAACACATGCAGGCCGGCCCTTTCAGCCTAGGTCCGATGTACGCCTGATTGAAAAAAACTGGACGCTTTTTATACAAACCTCCAAAAGATTAGCCAAAATAGATTCGGCACGAGAATTTTTTTTGCTTCTTGCGCTACGTCAGTTTACTTACTACAAGTAATGGGTAGTATGTACGCCGGCTATTAGCTCACTCTGAGAAACTAGCCACCTAATAGAAAGTCCTTGAAGGGGAACACGATGAACAACGTTCTGAAATTCTCTGCTCTGGCTCTGGCCGCAGTTCTGGCTACCGGTTGCAGCAGCGTCTCCAAAGAAACCGAAGCTCGTCTGACTGCAACTGAAGACGCAGCAGCTCGCTCCCAGGCCCGTGCAGACGAAGCCTACCGTAAAGCTGATGAAGCTCTGGCTGCTGCTCAAAAAGCACAACAGACTGCTGACGAAGCTAACGAGCGCGCTCTGCGCATGCTTGAAAAAGCTAGCCGCAAGTAATAATCCCTCGGGGTTGTTATCAAGCCGATCCATTTATGGGTCGGCTTTTTTATTGCCTGGGATTTGTGCCTGAATCACGGGCAATAAAAAGCCCGCCGTGGCGCAAGACCTTGGCGGGCGTTTGATGTCGGGCCTTATTGCTGCAGATCGATCGGCGCGCTGGCAGCAACCGACGCTGCGCCGGGCACACCGATTTCCGTCGGCAAACCATCTTCCGCCGCGACCACGTCACGCACCTGGTCCCAGTTGACCCGCAAGTTGTTGGCCAGGTCTTCGCGCTTGAGCAAGGCGTTGATCACCGCAGTGTGCTTGTCGACCACCGACGGCGTACCGTCATCATTCAACGGCGTATGCGCTTCAAGGTACACCTTGCCGCCACTGCTGCCGAACTTGTAGGCATCGTTGATGATGCGCACCGACGTGCCCACCGGCACCATGCCGGCCATCTCCAGCACGTTGTTGTTAAACATGCGGAAGCAGCCGTGGCTTGTACGCGTGCCAATACCAAATTTCATGTTGGAACCATGGATCAGGTAACCCGGCGTGCCCAAGGTAAACTTGAACGGCCCCAACGGGTTGTCCGGGCCGGCCGGCACCACGTTGGGCAGCGGGTCGCCGTTGGCCGCGTGCTCGGCCTTGATCGAGGCCGGAGGAGTCCAGGTCGGGTTCGGCGTCTTGGCAATGATGCTGGTATGGGCGATGGGCGAACCCCAACCTTCACGGCCGATCCCCAACGGGAACGTGTAAACCACGTTCTGACCCTTGGGGTAGTAATAGAGCCGGTATTCCGCCAGGTTGATCACGATGCCTTCGCGAGGCCCCGGCGGCAGGATGAAACGCGTCGGCAATACGATCTCGGTGCCCGCGCCCGGCAACCAGGCATCCACGCCCGGGTTGGCCGCGACCATCTCCGAGTAGCCCAGGTCATAGGTGGTGCCCAGGTCGGCAAAGGTGTCTTCGTACTTGGCCTTGATCACCTGGACCTGGCCGACGATGTCTTCACCCGGTGGGGGCAAGGGCAACTGCAAAGCTGACGCAGAACCGGCCGCACAAAGCGCAGCAAGAGACAGGCAGCAGGTGACGACGGAAAGGCGCGACAACATCCGGTAAATCCTTCGCAGACGACGGGTAGGTAAACATCGATTGTATACGTGAAGCGCGCTTCTAGCTGCCCCCTACAGCTCGAAACGCAGCTCCGGCCAGATCGGCGGCGTGCCGCGCTTCTGGGACTCCAGGATGGCACGGCACAGCGGGCACAGGCGCTGGTCCTGGAAAATCGAACGATCGACCCGCGACCAGCGCGGTTGCGCCGGCAATAGGGTGCCGCACAGCGTGCGATCGATGGAGCCGCCCAGTTCCAATTGACGCGCCACCAAATGCACCCGCACTTCCTGGCAGGCGAACAGATCCAGCTGCTCGTCCGGCTCGATCAGTTGGTAGTTAAACAGGGACCAGGCAGGACGCGACATCTGGGGCTCCAAATCGGGGGGGCGCCACCTTAGCCGAAAGCCTGCCGGTAGAAAAGCGTCATAGCAGCGGTTTTAGCGTCGGCCAGACATTTTCCAGCAACTTGCCCTGGGCGCCGACCGCCGGGTGAAGTTGATCGGCCTGCATCAGCTCCGGGTGACCGCCCACGCCATCGAGGAAAAACGGCACCAGCGGCACATTCTTTTGCTTGGCCAGCTCGCCATAGACTTCGGCAAACGCGGTGGTGTATCGCGGGCCATAATTGGGGGGCAACTGCATCCCCAACAACAACACCTTGGCGCCACCGGCCTTGGACTGGTCAATCATCGATGCAAGATTTTGTTGCAATTGCGCGGGTGGTTGCCCGCGCAGGCCGTCATTGCCACCCAACTCAATCACCACGACATCCGGCTTATGCTCTGCAAGCGCCGCCGGCAGCCGCGCCAGCCCCCCGGCACTGGTGTCGCCACTGATGGAGGCGTTGACCACCTTATCGTTGAAACCTTCCTGCTTGAGCCGTTGCTGCAACAGGGCCACCCACCCTTTGCCGGTATCCAGGCCGAAACCGGCACTGATACTATCGCCAACGATCAGGACTGTACCCGCCGCTGCGTTCTGGGCCATGCACATCAAGGCCAGGCCAGCACTCAAAAACCACATTCGCATCGGATTCTCCATGGGCGCAAGCATTCTCACCGCGCGGAACCTTAGCAAAGTGGTTCCCAGCGCGGAAGGTGAACTGACTATCCTGCACGAACTGAGCCTGGAACTGAACAAGGGCGATAGCCTGGCTATCGTCGGCAGCTCCGGTTCCGGCAAATCCACCCTCCTCGGCCTGCTGGCCGGCCTCGATCTGCCCAGCAGCGGCGAAGTCACCCTCGCCGGGCAAGCCCTCAGCACCCTCGACGAAGACCAGCGAGCGCGCATCCGTGCCGAGCATGTTGGCTTCGTCTTCCAGTCTTTCCAACTGCTCGACAGCCTCAACGCCCTGGAAAACGTCATGCTGCCGTTGGAACTGGACGGCCGTAAAGACGCCCGCGAGCGCGCCAGGCACCTGCTGGAGCGAGTAGGCCTGGGCCAACGCCTGACCCACTCGCCGCGCCAACTCTCCGGAGGCGAACAGCAACGGGTAGCGATTGCCCGCGCCTTTGCCGCTGAACCGGACGTGCTGTTTGCCGACGAACCCACCGGCAACCTCGACAGCCACACCGGCGAGCGCATCAGCGATCTGCTGTTCGAACTCAATAAGGAGAGCGGCACGACCCTGGTGCTGGTCACCCACGACGAGCGCCTGGCCCACCGTTGCCGACGCCTGATCCGTCTTGAAGCCGGCCTGATGGTCGCGCCCCTGGAGCCTTGATGGCACGTTTGCCGCTGTTGCGCCTGTTCAGCCTTGCCATGCGCCAATTAATGCGCGATGCCCGCGCCGGTGAATTGCGCGTGTTGTTCTTCGCCCTGTTGGTGGCCGTGGCCGCCAGTACTGCCATCGGTTACTTCGGTGCCCGCCTCAACGGCGCCATGCTGCTGCGCGCCACCGAATTCCTCGGCGCCGACCTTGTGCTTGAAGGCAGTTCGCCCGCCCGCCCCGAGCAAATCCAGTCCGGCACCGAACTTGGCCTGGATCACGCCCGCGTCGTGGAGTTTTCCAGCGTCATTGCCACCGATAACGGCATCCAGCTCTCCAGCATCAAGGCAGTCAACGAGCAGTACCCGCTGCGCGGTGAACTGAAAAGCGCTGCCGTGCCTTTTGGCGATGAAACTCCTGGGGGCGGCCCAAAGCCCGGTGAAGCCTGGGTGGAAGCGCGACTACTGACCGCGCTGGACCTCAAGGTCGGTGACAGCATCGACGTGGGCATGAAGACGCTTCGCCTGGCCCGCGTGCTCACCTATGAGCCGGACCGCGCCGGCAACTTCTACAGTCTCACGCCCAGGGTAATGATCAACCTGGCGGACTTGGACGCCACCGGTGTGGTACAGCCCGGCAGCCGCGTCAGCTACCGCGAATTATGGCGCGGCCCACAGGGAAGCACCGTGCTGCAAACCTATCGCGACTTGGTCAAGCCCGGGCTCGCCGCCAACCAACGCCTGCAGGATTCACGGGACGGCAACCAGCAGATCGGCGGCGCCCTGGGCAAGGCCGAACGCTACCTGAACATGGCCAGCCTGGTGGCGGTACTGTTGGCCGGTGTGGCCGTGGCGCTGTCGGCCAATCGCTTTGCCACTCGACGTTTCGACGCCAGTGCATTGCTGCGCTGCCTGGGCTTGTCACGACGTGAAGCCATGTTGCTGTTCAGCCTGCAACTGAGCGTCCTGGGGCTTTTCGCCAGCCTGGTCGGCGCCCTGCTGGGCTGGCTGGCGCAGTTTGGCCTGTTTTATTTTCTCCACGACCTGTTGCCGGCGGACGTACCACCCGGCGGGCTGCTTCCGGCGGTTGCCGGCATCGGCACCGGGTTGGTCGCCCTCGCCGGTTTCGCCCTGCCGCCCTTGGCCGCACTGGGTCGCGTGCCACCGCTGCGGGTGTTGCGCCGCGACCTGCTGCCGATCCCTTCCAGCACCTGGATGGTCTACGGCGCGGCACTGCTCGCATTGGGCCTGATCATGTGGCGCCTGAGCCTCGACCTGGTGCTGACCTTCGCACTGCTGGGTGGCGGAGTGGTTGCGGCACTGCTACTCGGTGGTTTGCTCCTGCTCTTGTTGCAAAGCCTGCGGCGCCTGCTGGCCCGTGCCTCCTTGCCTTGGCGCTTGGGTCTGGGCCAGTTGCTGCGCCACCCGCTGGCGGCCGCCGGGCAATCCCTGGCGTTCGGCTTGATCCTGCTGTCCATGGGCTTGATCGCCCTGTTGCGCGGCGAGCTGCTTGATACCTGGCAAAACCAGCTGCCCAAGGACGCCCCCAACTATTTCGCCTTGAACATCCTGCCGGCCGACAAGGATGCCTTCGGCGCCCGCCTGCTGGAACTGCAGGCCCAATCCGCACCGCTGTACCCGGTGGTGCCGGGGCGCCTGATCAGCATCAATGGCGAACCCGTACAGGAAATCGTCAGCAAGGACTCCAGCGGCGACCGTGCGGTGCAACGCGACCTGAGCCTGACCTGGGCCGCCGACCTGCCACCGGGCAACGCCCTGACGGCGGGCTCGTGGTGGTCGGCGCTACCTACCGATGAAATTCCGGGTGTCTCGGTAGAAGCCAAGGTAGCGGAGAGTCTCAAGCTCAAGCTCGACGACCACCTGGTGTTCACCGTGGGCGGAGAGAATCGAGAAGCGCGGGTCACCAGCCTGCGCACCATCAACTGGGATAACTTCCAGCCCAACTTCTTCATGATTTTCCAGCCGGGTACCTTGAAGGACCTGCCGGCCACCTACCTGACCAGCTTCTATCTGGCACCCGGGCATGACCAGCAGATCGTCGATCTGTCCCGCGCGTTCCCGGCGGTGACCATCCTGCAAGTCGAGGCGCTGCTGGAGCAGTTGCGCAGCATCCTCGCCCAAGTGACCCTCGCGGTGGAGTATGTACTGCTGTTTGTGCTGGCAGCGGGGATGGCGGTTTTGTTCTCCGGCCTGCAAGCCACTCTGGACGAACGGATCCGCCAGGGTGCGCTGTTGCGCGCACTGGGCGCCGAACGCAAGCTGCTGGTCAAGGCCAGGCGTATCGAGTTCGGTTTACTGGGTGCCGTCAGTGGGCTGCTGGCGGCGCTGGGCACAGAGCTGGTGACATTCGTGCTGTACCGCTATGCATTTGACCTGGCTTGGCACCCTCACCCATGGCTGTTGCTGCTGCCGGTGATCGGTGCGGTGCTGATCGGCGGTGCCGGTGTGTTCGGCACCCGCCGCGCGCTGAATGCCAGCCCGCTGACGGTGTTGCGCGAAGGTTGAAACGCGATGGGCCCGCATTCCTTACAGAATGCGGGCCCATTTTGCTCACTTCACATATTCGATCCCGGTGATCCACCAGCACACGTCACCGCTTGGCGTCTGCACGACAGCCTCGTCATCCACCTCCTTGCGCAACAGCGCGCGGGCCATGGGCGAATCGATAGAGATGTAGTCCATCCGATCATAAATCTCGTCATAGCCGACAATACGAAAGCGCTTGGTCTCACCCTGCTCGTTTTCGATATCCACCCAGGCACCGAAAAACACTTTGCCCTCTTGCTCGGGCATGTACTCCACCACGCGCATGTCTTCCAGACGCTTGCGCAGGTAGCGCACGCGACGGTCGATCTCACGCAACAGTTTCTTGTTGTACTGGTAGTCGGCGTTTTCGCTGCGATCCCCCAGAGAGGCCGCCCACGTCACTTTGCGCGTGGTGTCCGGGCGCTTTTCGCGCCACAGGTAATCCAGCTCCTTTTTCAGCGCTTCATGGCCTTCTTTGGTAATCAGCTTGGTACTCAAACGCTTGCATCCCCAGGCAATGTCCATAGGTGCCGATACGCCTGGGTTTCATGCCCTGGCTTCGGCTGGCTGGCGTTGATGATAAATGAACCCGTGAAAGTAGCCAGGCCGGTCTAGCTGTCCAGCGTGCGATCCAGCTCCAGCAGCATGCCCCGCAAGCTCTGCCGCAAGCCCGACACCTGTGACGTCATCACCTTCAAGGCTTCAGTCCTTTGGCTGACCGCCAGCGACTGATCATGCAATTGAGTGGTGCGCTGCTCCAGGTCTCGAACCTTCTCATCCAGTTGGTTTTGTTCCTGCTGCAATCGCGCCTGCCACTGCTCAAGTGCAGTCTCCCGCTCGATTGCAGCGAGTTTTTGCTGAGTCAACTCCTGAGCGACACGGGCAAGATTGGTCAACGTGCTGTCTACTTCGAACAATGTACTGTGGTCGCCTGAAGGCGGGATTTTTGTTGGCACCGGCACATCAGGCTCACGTGGGATGACAGGTGCGGCCTGCGCCATGTCCACCGGCGCGCCCAAGGGTGCCTGCCGGGGCTCCTCAGCCGGTGGCTCATTCAGCGGAAGGCGGAGCGACTCGGGTGGGCTCACCACCCTGGGAGGGGCGGTCATTTGTGACGAAAACCGAATGGACGGCACAATCACTGAAGCACTTTCGATCGCCGGCAACGTCGGCGCAGACATGCCCAGGGTGATCACTTTCATCACCAGCGCTTTCTTGATGATCACCGAATGATGATCCTCAGGCCTGGCAGGTGGCAACTTGCAACCTTTCAAATCAACAAAGTGGTAAGGCACTTGGGTTTCGGTAACACCCCCTGCTTTAACGCCCGAAGTGGCTAATGTCAGTATTTGCTTGAAAACATGCAAAGCCATCTGCAGGTCTTCCTTGGACTCAACACCGCCCAGGAAATACCGATCAAGTTTCTTTCGCAAGGCCGCGATATAGACTCTGGAACTTCCAGGCTCCACCTCTTCATCCAGGCTGTATACAAGAAAGTTTGAGGCCGCCTGACCGACAGCGAACCCACAGAGCAGTGCACCGTTGACCGGAGCATCTTGACCATTGCGTTCAAGAACAAGGGTACGTAACAGCATCATGCAATCAGGCCTCATTATGCGGACAGAAAGTTTATATAAACAGCCAATAAACATTCAAAAACCAGACACTTCAAAACACAGCACATTGTTTCAGTGGTCTACCTGCTCCGCACGTAGGACTTCTCTTATTAACGCTGATCGACGTTCCCAAAAACGATGGCAACCCGTACCCTTTTTTCAATCCCCCCACGTCATGCCAAACTTATTCGGTAAAACAAATGATCGAAATAAGCAATCTGACAAAACACATGGGTAACAACACTATCATCAGCGATTTTTCATTCAGTGCCACTCAACAAGAATGCCTGGGACTGTTCGGACAAAATCACACGGCCAAAACAGCACTGCTCAATATCATTGTCGGTTCGACACAGCCGTCCAGTGGTCATATAAATATCCAGGGTTTCAACACGCAGACCCATCCACTTGAAGCGAGGCAACTGGTCGGCTATCAACCGTTCAAAGAGCTCGGCCATCCAACGATGTCCGTCAAAACGTTCCTTGATTTCATTGCTGCCATTCGCGGCTTCCACGGTGCAGAAAAACGCACCCGCCTGGAACAGTCGATCGCACGACTGGAATTGTTTTCGGTGCTCGATGCCCCCCTCGACCGCCTGTCCACCGGTTGGAAACGCAAAGTAGCCATTGCCCAGGCCATCCTGCATGGCCCCACCCTGTTACTGCTGGATGAACCCGGCGAAGGACTCGCCGCTGATCAGAAGCACGCATTCAAGACGCTTATCCAATCATTGACGCAAGAAATGACGGTCATCATCGCCTCGCGCCACTGCGATGAATTGTCCCAACTGTGCACGCGCGCGCTGGTCATTGCCGACGGTCGACTGGTGGCCGATACCCCGCTGCCCGAACTACAGCGCGACTCACGCCACTTCCAGGCAGTCACTCTTACCGCAGAGACGCCATTGGACCTTTTGGCACTCGCTGTCCTGCCAGGTGTGGCAGGCATCGAAGAGCATCGGAACGCGCCCGGCACAGTGACCGTTCTCGCCATGCCCGGACACACCATCTATCCCCATATCAACACGCTGATTGCCAGTCGGCGCTGGAAAATCAACTCACTGAACCTGGAGCCAGGTCGTCTGAATGATGTGGTCCACCATCTGAGCCAGGAGGCGTCCCATTGAGACTATTGCCCATCATTCTACGGCGTCAACTCACCAGCTATGCGCGCTCCCCCGGCACTTACCTGAACATTGCCATTTTCCTGATACTGTCAGTGACATTGGGGTTGTACATAAGCCCGTGGCTGGAACAAAACGGCAGTGACTTACAGGTGTTTTTCCGGTTCCACCCTGCACTTTATTTGTTGCTGATTCCCGCCCTGACCACTCAACTTTGGTCGGACGAAGCCAATGCGGGGTTTTTCAGCCTGATGAAAACCATGCCCATCACCACATTTGAATGGGTTGTCGGAAAATTCCTTGCCGCCTGGCTTGTGGCAAGTGCATCCCTGTTTCTGATGTTCCCTCTCGTGATCATTGCGAACTTTCTGGGCAACGCCGACAACGGTGTCATTGCCTCGCATTTTCTAGCGAGCTGGCTGCTGGCGGGCAGTTACTTATCCGCGGGGTGTTTTATTTGCGCATTGGTCCATCAGCGCACGGTCATTTTCGTATTAACCTTGGGCTTATTACTGGCAGCCAGTGGTCTGTCCTCTGTATTGGACTCACTTGAACACCAAGCCCCTATAGGGTTGATCGACAGCTTGACGGCCCTCAGCCCCACTTGGCGATTCAGCAGTATCGATGATGGGAAACTCACACTCCGCGACACACTTTACTTTATTAGCATGATCCTCGCCTTTCTCACCGCAACGACAGTCACACTCAACTACAAACACAGCTGAGAAGGGAAACCCTTAATGCGGTCCACTCTGCGCGCCGGTATGACGCTTACCGTCATTTTTTTGCTTTTCCTGGCTTTTAATCTGGTGTGGATAGGTAAACTTCCTGATATACGGTGGGATCTTTCTCAACAAAAAATCCACACTTTATCGCCCCCCGTATACCCACTGCTCGCAACGCTGGAAAGCCCGGTGGACGTGTATTACTTCAATTCAAATAACGACCCGAAACGAAGCTACGCCGTGAAACGCTATGGCAAACGTATTGAGGATCTGCTCAAGGAGTACGAAAAGAAGGCTCAGGGCATGATCAACCTGCACGTGATTGAACCCGCTCCCTATTCGGAAGACGCCTATAAGGCAAGGCTGTCAGGGCTCGACGAAAACACAGGGTTTCTCGGTCTCATCAGCACGAGCCCCGGTCATGGCGTGCGCCGTATCGGTTCTTTCAGCCTTGAGCGCGAGCCGTTGCTCGAATATGAAATAAGCCACCTGCTCTACAAGTTGCAGCACCCGGAGCGACCGGTTGTTGGGCTGCTGTCGGGGCTGGCGATGGACGAATCCGCAGGTCGGCTCCTGCAGGCGGTGCGGCGAGAATTCGAACTGTTCGCTCTGGAGCCGAATGCCGCTCAAATCCCCGAACACATCAAAACCCTGATGGTTGTACAGCCACGGATGTTGCCGGAACGTACCTTGTATGGGATTGAGCAATTTGTCTTGAGGGGCGGTAGATTGATGATGTTCATCGACCCTTTGAGCGAACAACGCTCAAACCCACTCCCAGCCAATAGCCGACTGGACGAGGTGCTTGCCGCCTGGGGTATCCAGATGCCGACGGACAAGCTGGTGGTCGACGCTCTCTACACGCCCTGGGAGACGCCTGATATGCCCAATCGAGTCAGGCTGAACTTGCCACGACAGGCGATGAACCTGAACGATATCAGCACCTGGAACCTCAACAGGGTGACCGTATCGAGCAGTGGAGCGCTCGTGCAGTTGAACAAAAGCCGCACAACCTTCACTCCGATCCTGCAAAGTTCCGAGCAATCGGTGCTGTTGGATGCCAACCAATCCACTCGCGCAACCACACCCAATTCCTTTATTGAAGAGGCTTCGAGCCGGGAGCGGCGCCATGTCATTGCTGCACGCATCGAAGGGCCGAGCTATTCAGTTTTCCCCGATGGTATCAAGGGCCTGCCGCCCGGGTTGCAGACAGCCGCGCAAATTCATGTTGTGGTCATCGCTGATACGGACATGCTTACCGATAAGGTCAGCGACGCAGCGCCCGATGGCAACGCGCTGTTTGTTCTGAATACACTGGATAACCTGTCCGCCCCCGACATGCTGGTCGCGATTCGCCCCAGGGCAACGCAGGAAATGCCGCCGACGGTGCTGGAGGGTATGCGTGAGGTCGCAAGGCAGGCCTATCGTTCGAAAGCCAGCGAACTGGAGCGACGCTTGCAACGATCAGAGCAGGAATGGCAACGGCTGAACCCATGGACAACCACCCTTGGCACCCAGGCAGTGGAGACCAACACCCAACTGCAAGCACTCAACAAGGAACGTCTGCGCCTCCCTATGGAGCTGCATACCCTGGAGCGCGAAGCCTACGCCCAGGTGCGTCGCCTGGAGTTGGCGATAACACTGGTGGCGATCTTTGCCATGCCGCTGACGTTATGCCTGATCGCCTGGATGGTTTTTCTTGGAGAGCGCCGACGCCGGTTGCAAGCCGGCGACATGATTCACTGAATGCTCAGCGACGGGCTATCAGCCCCTGTCGTGCAATACGGGTCAATTGGCGAATGACTTCGGTGGCATTGTTGGCACTCGGGGCCTGGATAACCGCAAGGTCAAAGCTGTCGCTGGCAAAACGCGCAAGTGAATCGCCATCTTCAACAAACTGGATCAGGAACGCCGAAGGTCGGCCAGTGCGACGCGGCCAACCATCCAGGTAACGCAATAGCGTTGGCTGGTGCTTGCCGCCAAGGAGAATTTTCGGGTTGCGCTGAGTGAGGTCCGCGGTGATCGGGGCCAGGCGTATCAGGGGGCGTAGTGCATTCATCGTGTCGTGTCTCTGCCTCAAAAGTCTGCGGGCAGGTGAGAGGCAACACCGAACCAGCGCTTTAGCGGAATTTCGAAGCATGAAACACGCTCCTGTCGGGACCGATAACGATCACCCATGGCGCCCCGCAATTAGCTGTTTAAATCGGCGCATGAGCGGCATCCTAGAGAAGCCGGTGGGGCGGTGTCAAGAATCCCGAGCAACGAAAAGGCCCGCAAAGGGCGGGCCGATTCAAGGTGTTGCAGCGCGATCAATCGGCGATGGCGCGGTCCGCAGACAGTTTGCCAGCACCTTCCAGCAGTACCGCCAGGGAGCCGCCGAGCAAGGCCAGTGCGAACTCATAACCGTTGTTGGCCATGAACAGGCCGTTATGGATGTGCACCGAGAAGATCGCCACCAGCGACAGGATGGTCAGGCCCAATGCCGCAGGGCGAACCAGCAGGCCAATGATCAGTGCCAGGCCGGCAAAGAACTCGGTACCGCCCGACAGCAGCGCCATCAACGTACCCGGTGCCAGACCAATGCTTTCCATCCACTGGGCAGTGCCCGCCAGGCCATAGCCGCCGAACCAGCCAAAGAGTTTTTGCGAGCCGTGGGCGGCGAAGATGATGCCAACCACGATGCGCAGGATAGTCAGGCCGTAACCGGCGCGAGTGGACAGAATGCTTTTGATCAGTGGGCTCATGGTGCAAATCCTTTTCAAAGTAGGGGTTGGTTGGCCGCCATACTAATCAGTTTAGGCAATGATAAAAGCCGAAAAAATGCCTGATTAACATCGATAAAATCGATTACTTGCGTGAGGCGATTTTCGGCGCTTGCGGTTCCAGGGACGCTCGCTCTCGATCGAACGCCAAGAAGTACTTGTTGACGCTATTAACATAGCTGACGCCGCCCATCCCTACTTGCTCCATGGCAATGCGTTCAACCTGGAAGAACCACTGGTTGGGGTTGAGTCCTCGGCGCCTGGCTTCAGTACGCATGCCCTGCACCCGCTCCGGCCCCATGTTGTAGGCCGCCAGCACAAAGGCCATGCGCTCGCGCTCGTTGAGCTTGGGGCTGGCGAAGAACTTGCGACGGATCATCGCCAAGTACCGCGCGCCGGCCTGCACGTTGCTGTCGAGACTTTCGATATTGTTGACCCCCACGCGTTGCGCCGCCGATGGCGTGATCTGCATCAGGCCGGTGGGGCCGCCGCTGCTACGCGCGCCAGGGTCAAGCGCCGATTCCTTGAAGGCCAATGCAGCCAGGTTCAACCAATCCATGCCCTGCTCGCGGGCATGTTTCTGCAGGACCGGGCGCAGTTTTTCCAGGCGCTGTCGGTCTACGCGGGCCAATGGGTTGCGCACTTGGTAAAGGCGACGGTAGATACGCTGGAACGCCACATCCTGGTCGGACGGGGTTCGATAGGTCTTGAGGAATCGGTCAATGCTGGCCCGCAGCATCGAGGCATCCTGGCGCACGAACCAGTACTCGTCACCCGGCTCGCTGATCGCCACCTGCTTATCGAAACGCAACTTGGGCAGAATCTTCGACCAGCGCTCGGCAATCGGCTTTTCGACAATGGTCAGGTGGAAAATACCGGCCTGAACCATCTCCAACACGTCTTCCACAGCCAGCGTTGGGTCGACCCACTCAACTTTTACCGGCGGCTGCTTGTGCAGGGCGAGCTTCTGGTTGACCTGGCTGATGGCATCCGCCGCCGCACTGCCGGTGGTCAGCGCCAGGGTACGGCCGGACAGTTGCTCCAACTTGGTAAACCGTCGCTCGCCCTTCACCCCCACCAGCCACAACGGTACATCGCTGGCAATCGGGTCGCTGGTGCTGATCTTGTGCGCCGCCTTTACATCGAGCAGTTCGCCGGGCGCCACCAAATCGCCCTCGCCACGGGCCAGCGCGCCGAGCAACTGGTCCTTGGCCTTGGGAATGATCTTCAGGTTGATTTCCTGACCATCACGCGCATGGCCATTGAGGTACTGCTCGAAGGCGCGCAGGCGATGGTATTCGACACCGATGGCCTGGCCTTGCACCTCGCCGGAGCTGTTACGGCTCTGGTTGACCAATACGCGCAACGTGCGGCTTGAACGAATCTCCGCCAAATCGCGGACCTTGCCGGGCTTGGTCACTTCCAGCGGCCCGTCCAGACGTGCAACCGCCGCCATG
Source organism: Pseudomonas azotoformans (assembly GCF_900103345.1). Classification (NCBI taxonomy): domain Bacteria; kingdom Pseudomonadati; phylum Pseudomonadota; class Gammaproteobacteria; order Pseudomonadales; family Pseudomonadaceae; genus Pseudomonas; species Pseudomonas azotoformans. The sequence continues at coordinate 6,589,749 of NZ_LT629702.1, read as the reverse complement.
GGCAGCAGCATCGTCAGGCACAACATAAGCAACGCCGAGGGTCGGATCATCCGCTCTCCGGAAAGAATACTGGCCAACGCCCTCGCGAAAAACGAGGCGGTGGGGGTCAGAAACAGAGCGCTTTATGCGCTGGCAAGGTACGCAACGGCGGCATGATGGAAGGCGGCGGGCCAACCACAATGTCGCTTGCGACGTTCAAAGACAGCTATAACTCGTTGTAGTTCTTCGTTTTTCTTATAAATCTACAGCTCTGATATGCTTTCCGGCCGCAGGCGGAGATAGCACCATGCAACTCATTGATATCGGCGTCAACCTGACCAACCCCAGTTTCGACGAGAAGCACCAGGCCGTGCTCGAGCGTGCCTATGCTGCTGGCGTGCAACAATTGGTGCTCACCGGGACCAGCATCGAGGGCAGCGAACAGGCCCTGGCGCTGTGCGAAAAACTCGATGAAAGCGGCCAGCGCCTGTTCAGCACCGCGGGCATCCATCCCCACTCCGCCATTGACTGGAACGGCGATAGTGCATCGCGTTTACGCGGTTTGCTGAAAGAAAACCGCGTACGCGCAGTAGGAGAATGCGGGCTGGATTTCAACCGGGATTTCTCACCGCGCCCGCAGCAGGAAAAAGTCCTCGAAGAACATCTGGCCCTGGCCGTCGAGCTCAAATTGCCAGTGTTCCTTCACGAACGTGACGCCAACCAGCGCCTGCTGGACATCCTCAAGGACTACCGCGACCACCTCACCGCCGCCGTGGTGCACTGCTTCACTGGCGAACAAGCGGCGCTGTTCAGCTACCTCGACCTCGACTTGCACATTGGCATCACCGGCTGGATCTGCGACGAACGCCGTGGGACACACCTGCACCCCCTGGTCAGGGAAATTCCCCGTGGCCGTCTGATGCTGGAAAGCGACGCGCCCTACCTGCTGCCGCGCACCTTGCGCCCGAAGCCGAAAAACGGCCGCAACGAGCCCGCTTATCTGCCAGAAGTTCTGCGCGAAGTCGCCCTGCACCGCAACGAGAGCCTGGAAGACCTTGCTCGCCACAGCACGGCCTGCGCCCGTAGCTTTTTTAGGCTGCCTGCCGTGGATTGATGCGGCCCATTGACCCATGTCAAAACCGTTTTCCTGGATAGCGGCACAATAATGGCACCTTGCCAATGCTGTTTCCGCTATCAGAGAAAACCTTCCATGGGTGCCTGGCTTAGCAATATCTCGCTGAAGTACAAATTCTGGGCCGTCAACGCGGTCGCCTTCATTACCACCCTGCTGCTGGTGCTCTATGCCGTGCAGCTTGAGCAACAGTCCCGCAGCGATGCATCCCGGGCTTCGGCGCAGGCGCAGGCACACTTGTTCAATGCGTGGCCGACTGGCGAAGCTTTGCCCAAAGGCGAGCACTGGCTGACGTTCAAGCGCGGCCAGGTCCCACAACTGGCGGAGCAGGATCTGTCACCCTTGGGCAGCAACCTGGGCTGGGTCGAGCTCAATCATATGCCGCTGTTCGGTGAGAACCCGCTGATGGGTGCTGAAGTCATCGCCCGCCCTGACGGTCAATACGTCGCCGTACTCGCCTACGCGCCAAGCCTGAGCCAGGTGTTCGAAGAACGTTTTGCCAACTATGCGGTGGCGGTCCTGATCCTGATGCTGGCGATGCTCGGCGCCTCGCAACTGCTGATCCGCTTCCTGCTCAGCCAGCTCAACACCTTGAAAGACGTGATGCTGCATGTGGAAAAAACCGGCGACCTGTCGGCCCGCGTACCCTTGGCCTGCAAGGATGAAGTCGGCCAGATGGCCAGCGCTTTCAACGCCATGCAAGCCGGCTACCAGCGTGTGGTCAACACCGTGGCACGCACCGCCCAGCAACTCGACGACGGCGCCGCACGGTTGGCCAGCAGCATGAACGACGTACAACACGGCATGCTCGGCCAGCAGAGCGAAACCGACCAGGCCGCCACCGCCATCAACGAGATGACTGCCACCGTCTACCACATCGCCCAGCACGCCGGTGCCACCCGCGACTTGTCCCAGACCGCCGACACCCTGGCGGGCAGCGGCCAGGAAGTGGTCACCCGCGTACAACGGTCGATTGCCGGCCTCTCCACGGGCGTGCAACAGACCGCCGAGATGATCCAGAAGCTCGCCGAGGACAGTCAGAAAATCAACGGTGTGGTCAGCGTGATCCACAGCATCGCCGAGCAAACCAACCTGCTCGCCCTCAACGCCGCCATCGAAGCCGCCCGCGCCGGGGAAATGGGCCGGGGTTTCGCCGTGGTTGCCGACGAAGTACGCAACCTGGCCAAACGCGTACAAAGCTCCACCGACGAAATCACCCGCATGGTCTCGGCGCTGCAAGCCGGCACCCGCGACGCGGTGGACTTCATGCAGGAAAGCTCGTTCAAGGCTGACGACTGCGTGCAACAAGCCCAGGAAGCCGGCGCGGCCCTCGCCGAAATCACCAGCGCCGTGGCGCAGATGCGTGAAAGCAACACCCAGATCGCCGTCGCTGCCGAGCAGCAAAGCCACGTCGCCGAAGAGATGAACCGTGCGGTGGTGAGCATTCGGGATGTGACCGAGAACACCGTGCAACAGACCGTGGATTCGGCGACGACCAGTAATGAACTGGCGACCTTGGCCGGGGAACTGAGCAAGGCGATCGGGCAGTTGAAGCTGTAGGACTGTTCAACCCGTAATCTTCTGCCTACAACAAAGCCTCGGTTTACCCGAGGTATTGGCGAAACGTCCTAACCCTCCCGGCGAATAACGCCGACTTCTTTTCCCTACCAACCTCTCCAAAGTCTCTCGCCTGATCAATCAGCGCGAGGGACCGCCGATGCACCTCTCTAGCCGTGCCCCACTCAACGGGGCCGCCTCATGATTCCAGTTATTGCTCGGTTCATCCTCGCGCCCATGGATGCCAAGGCGCCGGACGTTGAGGGCGTCCTGCGTGACTTGCGTAAATGCCTGAACACCTTTGACGAATGGGCCGAAAGCTTCTGGAGCGGTTCGGCGCTGGACGTGGAGCAGGTGTTCAAGGTCGGGGACGAGGTTGCCCTCGTTGCTCCCGCGTCTTCCAAAAAACCGAATCGCACGGTTGCCACCTGCAAGGCCCAGGCCTCGTTGACCCTGGTGCATATGTTCGAGAGCACGCGGTTTGTGCCTATCGGCAATACGCCAGTGATGCTGCAGGCGATTGCGCCGGACGGCAGCCCAATGGGTTCGCCGATCCATCGCACCATCGGCCCCAGCGGCATTCTTGAAGTCAGCGACTGCACCCGTGATCAGCGCTACCAGATCACCTTCTATCCCGACGTTTCCAAGGATCACATCAAGGCGCTGTATGCGTCTTATCAGTCGGTGATCGCAAGGCTGGAAAGGAGCCTGCGTGATGAATGGAAGAAGACCTTCAAGCCGCAATGGGACGACTTTGCCAACGCCACGCCATTCGAGCGCAGTGCGATGCAAGGCCTGGCGCTCTCAACCGGGATCGGCAAGGCGTTCTACAACCTTTGGGACAATTTCACACAACTGTACGACGTGCTGGCGGACCTCAAGACCAACAGCCAGAAGTTGCTGCAATACGTCTCCCAAGCCGAACTGGATGAACTGCTGAAACTGGGCAAGGACGCCATTGCCCAGGGCCTGCTTGTGCTCAGCGATGAGCCGCTGTTGTTTATCTATTTGTCGGCCATGGTTGCCTGGATACGCATGCTGCCGCCACCGCAGATGTACGAGCTGCTGGGCGAGATGACCGGCGAGGTACTGATCAATCTGTTTCTGATCTGGGCCACGCGAGGCATGGGGGTTCAGCTTCGTTTGGGTATGCAGGTGCTGGGGCACATCAAGTCCGAGCGCGTGCGTAAATGGCTGCAAATGCTGGCGGACCAGTTGATCGGGCCTCGGTTGGACGCGCATGTCGAGGCGGCCAGGCCGGTGTTGCTGGGTAGCTCCGCGACGCCGATCAGGGTAGTTCCGGATGCACCGTTGAAGGCTGGGGATCAGGTGGTTGCCAACGCGGTGCCTGCAGTGCGCAGCAAGTCCCAGCGAACTGTGTTGGTTCAGCAAGAGCATGTGGATGATGTGCCGGCTTCTGCTCGCAATCCCAATGGGGATGCGGCGGCATCTTTGGACAAAACCGCTACTAACGGCTGCCCGGTGTCGATGGTCACCGGCGAGGAACTCCTGACCCTCACCGATGGGACGCTGGACGGGATCTTGCCGTTTGAGTGGACGCGGTTGTATCGCACCAGTGCCGTAGAAGTGGATGTCGGGCTGGGGTTTGGTTGGAGTCACGCGCTGGCGCATCGGCTGGTGGTTGTGGGTGATGCGGTGGTGTGGACGGATCATGAAAACCGCTCCAACACCCTGCCCTTGCCGTCGACTTCTCGCCCCGCAATCACCAACAGTCTTGCCGAAGCGGCGATCTATCTGGGTTCGTCGCCTGATGAACTGGTGCTGGCCCAGGCGTCACGTTTCTACCACTTCCGCGACGGTGTGCTGACATCGATCAGCGACGCGTATGACAACCGGCTGCGTATTTCCCGGGATTTTCTGGGGCGTGTTGAGCGGGTGGATAACGGTGTCGGGCGCTCGCTGTTTTTGCGTTATGCATCGGGCCGCATCGTGGCGGTGGATTACCAGATTCATCGCGTCGTGGATGACGGGCCGTTTGTTTGGGTGACGGAGCAGACCGTTGTTTCCTACGCCTATGACGACTTGGGACGACTGGTTTCAGCGACCAATGCCGTCGGTGAAAGCGAGGTTTATCGGTACGACGAACAGCACGTCATTCTTGAGCGCGGCTTGGCCGGTGGCGCGAGTTTTTTCTGGGAGTGGGAACGGTCTGGCAAGGCCGCGCGATGTGTGCGGCATTGGGCGAGTTTCTCGCAGATGGACACGCGTTATGCCTGGGATGACAACGGCCAGGTCACGGTGTTTAACGCCGATGGTAGCCAGGAAGTCTACGTGCATGACCAGCGGGCGCGGCTGGTGCAGCGGGTGGATCCGGACGGGGCCGAGCACTTTAAATCCTACGATGAAAAAGGCCGGCTGACGGTTGAGCAGGATCCGCTGGGAGCGATCACGGCGTATCAGTACGACGAAGCCGGGCGCTTGGTGGCCGTGTTTCCGGGGGACGATGAGCCGACGACCTACGAGCATGACAACGGGTTCGTACGGGTTGTAAGGCGGGGTCAGGCGGTTTGGAAGTATGAGCGCAATGATCAGGGCGATGTCATTCGCAAGATCGATCCTGACGGTCACGTTACCGATTACACCTACAACAAATATGGGCAGCTGATTGGAGTTTGGTACCCGGATCACAGCTGTCAGCGGCTGGTGTGGAACGAGCGTGGGCAGTTGCTTGAGGAGCAGTTGCACAATGGTGGGATCAAGCGTTATCGCTATGACGATCTCGGGCGGCAGATTGCACGGGAAGATGAACACGGCGCACTGACCCAGTATCAGTGGGACAGCGTGGGTCGGTTGACTCGTGTTGTGCTGCCAGGCGACGGGTTCAAGGAATACAGCTACAACCCCTACGGAAAAATCACCGCCGAGCGCGATGAACTCGGGAACATCACCCGCTACGAATACGCCGACGGCCTGCACCTGATCAGCCGTCGCATCAATGCCGATGGCAGCCAGGTCAACTACCGCTACGACAACGCGCGGTTACTGCTGACCGAAATTGAAAACGAGGTTGGCGAAACCTACCGGCTCCAGTACCACAGCAACGGCCTGATCCAGCAAGAAACCGGGTTTGACGGCCAGCGCACGGCTTACCTCTACGACCTCAACGGCAACCTTTCGGAAAAGACCGAACACGGCGATGACGGCAGTCAGCTGGTTACCCGCTACGAGCGCGACCATGCCGGACGCCTCATCAGAAAAACCCTACCCGATGGCAATACCGTCGATTACGCCTACGACCGCCAGGGCAACCTCCTAAGCGTCGAAGACGGCCACTGGTCCCTGGCCTACGAGTACGACAGCCAAAACCGCCTCACCGCCGAACACCAAGGCTGGGGCACCCTGCGCTACGGCTACGACGCCTGCGGTCACCTGCAAAACCTGCGCTTGCCGGACAACAACCGCCTCACCTTCAATCACGACAAAGGCGGCCACCTCGCCACCGTCGAACTGAATGGCTCGGTACTCACCTCACACCTGTTCACCGCCGGCCGCGAACAGCAACGCGCCCAAGGAAACCTGCTCAGCCACTACCAACACGACCACCAGGGACGCCTGTTCAACCAGAGCATCAACGACGCCGAAGGCCCGCTCTACCGACGCCACTACGACTACGACAAATCCGGCAACCTCACCCGCCTGCTCGACACCCGCAAGGGCGAACACCGCTACCACTACGACCCACTCAACCGCCTCACCCGCGCCGATCACACCCAAGGCGAGCAAGAACGCTTCGGCCACGACCCCGCCGGCAACCTGCTCATGCACAACCGCCCCGGCCCCGACATCGTCGCCGGCAACCGCCTGATGATCCAGGGCGATCACCACTATGACTACGACGCCTTCGGCAACCTGATTCGCGAACGACGTGGCAAAGGCCACGCACTCGTCACCGAATACCGCTACGACTGCCAGCACCGTCTGATCGGCGTTAAGACGCCCAACGGCCAGACCGCCAGCTACCGCTACGACCCGTTTGGGCGGCGTATCAGCAAAACCGTTGATGGGATTACGACCGAGTTTTTCTGGCAAGGCGACAAACTCATCGCCGAACACCACGCCAATCGGCACCGCAGCTACCTCTACGAACCGGACAGCTTCCGTCCGCTGGCGCTGTTGGAAGGCTTCGGCCCCAGGGAAACCCAGGCCTACCACTACCAACTTGACCACTTGGGCACCCCACAGGAACTCACCGCCCCGGATGGCGAAATCGTCTGGTCGGCGCATTACCGTGCCTACGGCGAAATCAGCCGCCTCGACATCGAAAAAGTCGACAACCCGCTACGTTTCCAGGGCCAGTACTTCGATCAAGAAAGCGGGCTGCACTACAACCGCCATCGCTACTACAATCCGGATGTTGGTCGCTACCTCACGCCGGACCCGGTGAAGTTGGCGGGTGGGCTTAACACGTACCAGTACGTGCCTAATCCCACAGGGTGGGTTGATCCGTTAGGGCTAAACGCTAACTGCCCGGGTTCATCACAGAAAAAACCAACCTGCGTCTTACCTGCAGAGCCGGAAACGCCTGACATATCTCGTAGAGGGGCGTTTCGGGAAGCCAAAAGAGACGCCAAAATACCCATGACTCAACAACCTGATGTGATGACGCATCCCAAGTCAGGCAGGACAACACAATACAAAAAAGAAAAAATGACTGATTTGAATGATGACAATGTACTGGATAACAATGGCAGGACAATTAACACAAGGGTGTATCAATTCACCAGAGCAGACGGTTCTAAAGTTCTCATCCAAGATCATTCTGCAGGGCATACATTTGGCAGAGCTGATGGAGTGGGAGATCAAACAACACACTTCAATTTACGACCAATAAACAAGCCCCGAAACGGACATGTCCCCGAAACAAAAGAACATTACAACTTCAGGATTAAATAATGAAATACTGGAACGAACTAGATCGTAATATATTTTTCGAGAAGCTATTTAGCAAGCCTATAGAGATTGAAAAAATTGCATTATTTTCTTTACAGATAGAAAATGATCGACCATCGCTCGGATTAGGGTTCGACATCCCTGACTTCCCTGACACATTACCGGCCAAATGGGAAAATAAAGGCTATAACACTTGCAGAATGGGGATTGATTGCCATGGCATTCGAGATCTAAAAATCCAACACCTTCCCATTCGAGAAGTATTTTTAGTGAATATCACACGCGACGATGATCAATTCCATTTTCAAGCAACCAGCAAAAATGCCTCAATTGAATTCAAGGCTAAATACATTTCACTTTGCGATCCAAATGTGTACATAAATGGACCTGATGATTATTTTTTTTAGAGGTTATAAGTGCATGAATACATACCTCCTATGCCCCCCATAGCCAGCCCCAATTCGCCGCCCCGCCAACCCCCACCTAAACTCTGTTCAAGTTATTTCAACGGACAGAGGATTCACCATCATGGGCAAACGTCACCCCAATCTCCCCGCCTGGCAATGGCGTCACTACCCGCAGAACCATCAGCACCCGACCAACCTGGCGTTGCACCTGATTGCCGTGCCGCTGTTCATCATCGGGTTTCTGTTGATTGTGTCCGGGGTGTTCAGCCTGAGCCTGGCCAGTTTTGCCGTCGGTGTGGTCGGTATCCTGGCCGGCCTGGCGTTGCAGCGTCATGGGCATAGCCTGGAGGCCCAGGCCAGTGAGCCGTTCAGTGATCGTAAAGATGCGGTGCAGCGCCTGGTGGTCGAGCAGTTCGTGACCTTTCCGCGCTTTGTGTTGAGCGGTGGCTGGTGGCGTGCCTGGCGGCAGCGCCACCGGCATTGAGATCAGGCGAAGACCACCACGGTCTGGCGGCTGATGGCGATCAGTTCGCCGGTGGGGCTCCACAGGGCGGCGGCGGCATGGCCGTAGCCGTCGCGCGCGTGCTCGATATTGACGTAATACTGGCACCAGTCGAGGGTCGTGAGGTCTTGCAATGGCTGGATGAATTCGATGGTCCAAGTCAGGGTGCTACCCGGTGCCGGTTTTTTCAGGTGCGGCAGCAACGCCGGGGGCCAGGCGTCGACCAGGGCAAGGATATGCGCTTCGGTCAGCGGTTCTTCTTTCACATCGCCGCGCAACCGTACCCAACCGCCCATGTCGCGGGATTTATTCCCGGTAAAGGGTAAGCCGCCGACACTCCAGCGCATCGCCAAGTGGCGCATGAACTCGGGGGTGACGCCCTTGATATAGGGCAGTTCCTGGCATTCATCCCAATGTTTGAACACCGGTGGTGCTTCGCTCTCGACGGCAATTTCCGACTCACGGGACGCGCCGAAACTGGCCTGTACCAGTGTCGCCACTTCACCGTTCTGCACCACGCGGCCAAGCAATTGGCTGACGGCTTTGCCTTCGCGCAACACTTCGACTTGATAACTGGCGGGGACGTCCGGCGCTACCGGGCCAACAAAGGTGATTGCCAACGACCGTAAAGGACGATCCGCGGGCACCTGGGCACGCAGGGCTTCGTATTGCAATGCGGCGACCAGGCCGCCAAAGGTCGCACGGCCCTGGGCCCACTCAGCGGGGATGGTCACGTCCAGCGGGTTGCTGCGGGCGGCGTCGAGCAAATCACTAAAGCGCATGGCGGTCTCACATCAAAAAAGAACAGATGGGGGATCTTAACCATCGGGCCAATCAGGTACAGCGCCTATTCCGGCCAAAAGCCGGACCGGCTCAGAAACAATCCGCGCTGAGTTTATCCAGCACGCGGTCCGCCTGCCCCTGCGCCTTGGCCATGGTGCGATGCCATACGGCAACACAAGGTTGCAGATCTGCCTGGTGTTCAGCCTGGGCCAACCACTGCCAGCAGTCGTGCCAATCCCCCAGGGCACCCTGGGCTTTTTTCAGGTGCGACACGGCCTTGGCGGGCAACGTGTCCAATTCGGGATAGGCTTCTGCGGCGTAGCGCACGCGCTTGATCAGCAAACGCAGGCGGTGGCGATCATGGTCGGGGTCCTTCAGGGCCTCACCGAGCGCCTGCCATTGCTTGGCCAGACGTTTTTCGATGCGCGGACGCAGGCCCTTGAGCAGCTTCTGGTGCTCAGAGGCACGGATGAAACGCGGGAAGGCGTCGAGGATCAGCAACAAGTGCGCGAGTTCCGGACTTTGTGCCACCTGACGATAGGTCTCGGGTTGCAGACGCAGCCGTCGGTTTGCGGCCTCATGATGGCCATGCTGATGCAAGTACGCCGCCAGCACCTCGCGGTCGCGCAGCGGCGTCGTCAATTGGCCCACGGTGCCGGCAGCCAATTCAAGCTGTTCCACACCCGGCAACCCTCGCAAAGGGCGCAACAGGCTACGCAGGCGGCGCACCGTGGTGCGCAGGTCATGCAGGGCCTCATCGTCGGTGACGGCGGCGAGACGAGCCTGGCAGCTCAGTAACCCTACTTCCAGGCCAATGACCTGAGCGACTAACTGATCGACCAAAGCTGACATCCTGCCCTCACTACCTGATGAAAAATCCTACTCGCTGCAGGTCAACGCCCGGCGCGAGACTCACGAATATAGAAACGCGCTTTCTCGGCCTTGTTGGAGCAGCCTTCAAACGCTTCAAACTGTTGCTGGGTCTTGGCGCCCGTCAACAAAGACAGTGCCTTAGAGTAGCTCACGGTGCCAGCAAAGCCTTCGGCCTTGGCCAGGTCCAGTTCTTTCCAGGCGGCGTCCAATTGGCTACCGCAGCTGTCGCGGTATGCGGTTTTCCCGGCGCAACCGGCCAGGGCCAACACGATCACAGGCACACACATCCAGGCTTTCATCGATGACACCTCAAAATAAAGAAAAACAGTCGTACGTTGTAGACGTTGCCTACAGGGAAAAGTGCCTGTCCTTAGCCTGAAATCGATAGTACCTATTGGCCAGAGCATACCCGAGCAGCAGCGCTATCCTGGAAAAATATTGCAGGCTCCCACGAACATTGAAGCCACCCCCTCATTGGGTGCATTGTGGGGACCTGCCTTGGGGAGGACATGGACCATGAAGAAACGTGTTGCCTTGGTGCTGGGCTCCGGTGGGGCCCGGGGCTACGCCCATATCGGGGTAATCGAGGAGATCGAGCGGCGCGGCTACGACATCGCCTGTATCGCCGGCTGTTCAATGGGGGCCGTAGTGGGCGGCATTTACGCCGCCGGCAAGCTGGACGAGTATCGAAACTGGATTGAAAGCCTAGACTACCTCGACGTGTTGCGCCTGGTCGACGTGAGCTTCCGCCTGGGCGCCATTCGCGGCGAGAAAGTCTTCGGGCAGATCCGCAAGATCGTCGGCGAGATCAACATCGAAGAACTACGCATCCCCTACACCGCCGTCGCCACCGACCTCACCAACCAGCAGGAAATCTGGTTCCAGGAAGGCTGCCTGCACCAAGCCATGCGCGCCTCGGCGGCGATCCCCAGCCTGTTCACCCCGGTGATGCAAGGCAACCGCATGCTGGTGGACGGCGGCCTGCTCAACCCGCTGCCCATCGTGCCGGTGGTGTCGAGCCACTGTGACTTGATCATCGCGGTCAACCTCAACGCCACCAATCAGAAGCACTACCAGTTGCCGGTGATCCAACGCCCACCCGCGTTCAAGAGCCGCTTCAACAACCTGGCGCGATCACTGGGTTCGCACCTGCCCTTTCGCCGCAAGCAGGCCGAACAGTTGATGAAACTGGAGCAAGAGGCGTTGGAGGCGCAGGCGGCGGAGATCAACCCGTGGCTGGAGGCCGCCGAGCCGGAATCCCAACAGCCCGCCGCCGCACCGGAAAAGCCCGGCGCACCGAAGTCAGCAACCGGGTCGTTCATCATCGATAACGTCGGCCCGGCTTCGCTGCTGGACCTGATCAACCAGAGTTTCGAGGTGATGCAGACGTCACTGGCGCAGTACAAGATCGCCGGCTACCCGCCCGACGTGCTGATCAACGTGCCAAAGCGGGTGTGCCGGTTTTTCGAGTTCTACAAGGCGCCGGAGTTGATCGCCTTGGGACGGGAAATTGCCAGTGATACGCTGGACCGCTATGAGAGTGAGCAGCGCTGAGATCCTTGGTGACGCTGATGGCGTCATCGCAGGCAAGCCAGCTCCCACATTTGGAATGCATTCCCCTGTGGGAGCTGGCTTGCCTGCGATGACGCCAGAGCAAGCACCAACGATCTATCCGCCCAACAACCGATACCCCACCCCCGCCTCAGTCACGATAAACCGTGGCTGAGTCGGGTCATCTGCCAGTTTCTGTCGCAGATGCCCAACCACAATGCGCAAGTAATGGCTGTCTTCGGTATGGGTCGGTCCCCAGATATCCTTGAGTAATTGTTGCTGGGTAATCACCCGCCCCGGATGCCGCGCCAGTTGCGCCAGCACCGCATACTCCTTGCGCGTCAGCGCCACCTCCGCCCCGTCCAGCAGCACCCGGCGATAGGCCAGGTCCACCGTCAGCGGGCCAAAACGCAAGGCTGCTTCCTGGGCCTCACCCGCTGGCGCCTGACGCAGCAGCGCCCGCACCCGGGCCAGGAATTCCTGGATACCGAAGGGTTTGGTCACGTAGTCATTTGCGCCACCATCCAGGGCCTCGACCTTTTGCCCCTCGCTGGCCCGCACCGACAGCACCAGCACCGGCACCGTCGACCACTCGCGAAATTCACGCAGCACCTGCTGGCCGTCCATGTCCGGCAGGCCAAGGTCGAGGACCAACAGGTCCGGTTTGTTCAACGCTGCCTGGGCCAGGCCTTCGTTGCCGGTGCCAGCCTCAATCACTTTGTAGCCCTGGGAGGCCAGGCTGATGCGCAGGAATTTGCGGATCTGCGGTTCGTCATCAATGACCAAAATCGTCGCGGTCTGGCTCATGGCTTCCAATCAAAATCCGTGAAGAAAACAGGGTAGCTCATGCCTCGCGCTCCAGGCCAGGCTGTGTCGGCAAAGGCAGGAACAAGGTAATGCAGGTGCCACGCCCGTCAATGCCGTCGGCCACGCTGATATGCCCACCGTGGGCGCCGACCATGCCCTGGCAAATTGCGAGGCCCAGCCCCGTGCCCTGCCCTCCGCGATCACCGCGTGCTGCGGTGTAGAACATATCGAAGATCTTCGCGCGCTCATCCTCGGGAATACCGGGGCCTTCATCAGCCACGGCGAAGAACAGCTGGTTATCGGCAACGCCGGCGCTCAGTTGCAAGCGCCCTTGCGGCGGCGAAAAACGTGCGGCGTTTTCCAGCACATTGACCAGCGCCTGCTCGATCAGCGCCGCGTGCACATATAACAACGGCAACTCGGGCGGCACTTCGGTACTCACCTGCAACGGCGCCAGCACTGCACGCAAACGGCCAAGGGCGCTGCCGACGATATCACCCGGCGACACCCAATCGCGCGCCAGCTTCAAAGCACCGTGGCCGAGGCGGGTCATGTCCAGCAGGTTCTGGATGTAACGGTCCAGGCGCTCAGCCTCATCGCGGGTGCCTTCAAGCAATTCGCGGCGGTCCTCCAGCGGGATGGCCTCACCGAGTGCCAGCAGGCTATCGATGCTGCCCCGCATGGAGGTCAGCGGCGTGCGCAAATCATGGGATACCGACGCCAGCAAGGCGCTGCGCAGTTGCTCGGTTTCGCCGTGCAACCTTGCAGACTCCAACTCCTGGGCCAGTTGCGCCCGCGCCAGCGCCTGGGCCAGCGGTTGGCTCAAGGCAGTGAGCAGACGACGACGTTGCCCACTCAACTCCAGGCCCGGTTTGGGACTGACCCCGAGCAAACCCAGCGGGCCTTCTTCCCCCGACAGCGGCCACCACCACCAGCGCCCGAACGGCAAGGTGCCGGTGCCCATACCCGCCGGCTGGTCATGCTGCCAGGCCCAATCGGCGGCGGCCCGCTCGGCTTCAGTCAGGGTCAGCGGGCCGCCCGTCTCGATGGTCCAACCGCCTTGGCCATCGCGATTGACCAGGCACAGGTCCAGGTCGCTCCAGCCTTCCAGGTGATGCGCGGCAGCACTGATCACCGCCTGGCGATCAGTGGCGGCCGTGAGTTTGCGCGACAGGTCGAGCAGCTCGCTGGTTTCTTCCTGGGTGTCGCGCAACGCCTGCAACTGACGGCGCTGGCGCGCAGCCAGGTTGCCGGTCAACGCCGCCATCAACAGGAAGAACAACAGGGTCAGTACGTCTTCTTCGCGCTGGATGGCGAAGGAAAAATTCGGCGGGATGAAGAGGAAGTCATAAGTCAGGAACGACAACGCCGCACACACCAGCGACGGCCCCAAGCTGCTGCGCACCGCCACCAGCAACACCGCAGCGAGGAACACCAACGAAATGTTCGGCAACGGCAAGGCGCTGGACACTGCCCAGGCCACCGCTGCCGCAACCACCGTCGCCACAACTGCCAGCGCATAGTCAAACCACACCAGCCCGCGTACATCCGGCAAGCGTGGCGGCGCAGGCATGTCGTCACTGTCGAGGACGTTGATTTCCAAGCCCCGCGCATTACGCAGCAAGCGCGCAGCCAGGCCGCCGCCGAACAAGCGACGGCGCCAACGCATGCGCGACTGCCCCACCAGCAGCAGGCTGGCGCGGCGTTCGGCGGCGTGCTGGATCAGCGTCTTGGCCACCTCTCCTGCGCGCAGCAATACCACCTCGCCACCCAGGCGCTCGGCCAACTGCTGGGCATTCTGCAGGCGCAGCCGCGACTGCTCGTCCCGCGCACGACCGTTATCGATATGCACCAGGCTCCACGGCAAATGGCGGCGCTGGGCGACGCGGCTGGCATGGCGCACCAGGCGCTCGGCCTGCGCATCGCCATCCACGCCGACCAGCAAACGCCCACGCACCGCCGGCGCAGCCTGCCCAAGCTGGCGATAGCCCTGGGCCAAATCGTCATCGACGTGGGCGGCAGCGGTCTGCATCGCCAACTCGCGCAGGGCCATGAGGTTGGTCTGGGTGAAGAACGCATCGATAGCCGCACGCGCCTGCTCCGGCACATAGACCTTGCCGTCGCGCAGGCGCTCCAACAGTTCGCGGGACGGCAGGTCGATCAGCAGCAGTTCGTCGGCCTCTTGCAGCACCCAGTCCGGCAGGGTTTCACGCACCTGCACGCCAGTGATGCCGCGGACCTGGTCGTTGAGGCTTTCCAGATGCTGGACGTTGACCGTGGTAAACACGTTGATGCCGGCGGCGAGCAGTTCCTGGATGTCTTGCCAGCGCTTTTCGTGACGGCTACCGGGGGCGTTGCTGTGGGCCAGTTCATCCACCAGCACCAGCTTGGGCTTGGCGGCGAGCAGGCCGTCGAGGTCCATTTCTTCGAGCATCACGCCACGGTATTCACTGCGCAGTAACGGTTGCTGCGGCAGGCCGCTGAGCAAGGCTTCGGTCTCGGCGCGGCCGTGGGTTTCGACCACGCCGGCGATCAGCTTCACGCCCTGTCGCAGTTGCGTGTGCGCAGCCTGGAGCATGGCGTAGGTCTTGCCCACACCCGGCGCGGCGCCAAGGAATACTTTGAGCCGGCCACGGCCGTCCCGGGGCAGATCGGCTAACAGGGCATCGGCGCGGCCGGAGTCGCTCATGCTCGGGGTTCCTTCAGATGTTTATTGATTGCGCATCAGGCCACCATCGCGGGCAAGCCCACTCCCACATTTGGAATGCATTCCCCTGTGGGAGCTGGCTTGTCTGCGATGGCGGCGCCACGGCCTACAACTTTTCCAGCGCCATGTTCAGCGCCAGCACATTCACCACCGGTGGACCCACCAGCGGGCTTTCGATGTGTTCATCGAGCAAGCGCTGCAAGGTCGACACCGGCACATTCCGCGCCACCGCCACCCGCGCCAGTTGATAGGCAATCGCCTGTGGTGGCAAGTGTGGATCAAGACCGCTGCCAGAGGTAGTCAGCGATACCAGAGGCACCGGCCCCTGGCTCGGCACCAGCTGTTTACTCGCGTCATCGAAGATACGCGTCGCCAGCGCCGGGTTGCTTGGGCCAAGGTTACTGGCACTGCTGGAGACCGTCGCAAAAGCGCCAGCCGAGGGGCGCGGGTGGAACCAGTTGTCACCGGTAAAGTCCTGGGCGATCAGGCTGGAGCCACGCACCTTGCCGCTGTCATCGCGTACCAGGCTGCCATTGGCCTGGTTCGGGAAAGCCACTTGGGCGACACCGGTGACCACCAGTGGGTAAGCGACGCCGGTAATCAGGGTCATGAGCACCAGCAGGCTCAGGGCCGGGCGGATCATGTTGGACATTTCGGATTCCTCAATTCGGTCATTGCAACCTGTGGGCACCCGCCGGGCGCCCACAGGAATCGGGTCAAACCAGGTGCAACGCTGTCAGTAGCATGTCAATCGCCTTGATGCCCACGAACGGCACCAGAATCCCGCCCAGCCCGTAGATCAGCAGGTTGCGCCGCAGCAATGCCGCCGCACTCGCCGCCTGGACGCGCACACCGCGCAGCGCCAGGGGAATCAGCACCACGATGATCAGCGCGTTGAATACGATGGCCGACAGGATCGCGCTCTGCGGGCTCTGCAAGTGCATCACGTTGAGCACGCCCAGTTGCGGGTAGATCGAGGCGAACAGCGCCGGCAAGATCGCGAAGTACTTGGCCACGTCGTTGGCGATGGAAAAGGTGGTCAATGCGCCACGGGTCACCAGCAATTCCTTGCCGATCTGCACCACGTCGAGCAGCTTGGTCGGGTCGCTGTCGAGGTCGACCATGTTGGCGGCCTCACGCGCAGCCTGGGTGCCATCGTTCATCGCCATGCCGACGTCCGCCTGGGCCAGCGCCGGAGCGTCGTTGGCGCCGTCACCGCACATCGCCACTAGGCGGCCGTCATTTTGTTCATGACGGATGCGGGCAAGTTTTTTCTCGGGGGTGGCTTCGGCCAGCACGTCATCCACGCCGGCTTCGGCGGCAATCGCGGCGGCGGTCAACGGGTTGTCGCCGGTGACCATCACGGTACGGATCCCCAGTTTGCGCAGCTCGGCGAAACGCTCGCGAATGCCCGGCTTGACCACGTCCTTCAGGTGGATCGCGCCGAGCAACTTGCCGTCGGCACACACCAGCAACGGGGTGCCGCCGCTCTGGGCGATCTTGTCGATTTCCCGCGACAGCGCAGGCTGCAAGTCGCGACGTTGTTGACCGATGAAGGCCAGCAGCGAATCCACTGCACCCTTGCGGAACACTCGGCCTTGGTAGTCGACACCGGACAAGCGGGTTTCAGCACTGAACGGCACGGCCGTCAGTTCGTCTGCGCTCGGCTCGGCTTGAGGGTGCAAGGCACGCAGGTATTCGACGATGGATTTACCTTCCGCCGTGTCATCCGCCAGGGAGGCAAACAACGCGCCCTCGGCCACTTCCTTGCCGCTGACGCCAGGCGCCGCGACCACCGCCGCACAGCGACGGTTACCGAAAGTGATGGTGCCGGTCTTGTCCAGCAGCAACACATGCACGTCGCCCGCTGCTTCCACGGCACGCCCGGACTTGGCGATCACGTTGAGGCGCACCAGGCGGTCCATGCCGGCGATGCCAATGGCTGACAGCAAGCCGCCAATAGTTGTAGGAATCAGCGTCACCAGCAGTGCGACCAGGAACACCAGAGGCAAGCTGCCGCTGGCGAAGTGGGCGAACGGCTGCAGGGTCACCACCACCAACAGGAAGATCAGGGTCAGGCCGATCAGCAGAATGTCCAGCGCGACTTCGTTGGGGGTTTTCTGGCGTTTGGCGCCTTCCACCAGGGCGATCATGCGATCCAGGGTCGACTCGCCCGGGTTGGCAGTGATGCGGATCAGCAGCCAGTCCGACACCAGGCGTGTGTTGCCGGTGACGGCCGAGCGGTCGCCACCGGACTCGCGGATCACTGGTGCCGACTCACCGGTAATGGCGGCTTCGTTGACGGCCGCGATGCCTTCGATGACTTCGCCGTCACCGGGGATCATTTCCCCGGCGGCAACGCGGACCACATCGCCTTTGCGCAGGCTGGTGGCCGGCACGACCTTGAAGCTGCCATCGGCCTCCTTGCGCCGTGCGCTGAGGCCTTCGCTGCCGGCCTTGAGGCTGTCGGCGCGGGCCTTGCCACGTCCTTCGGCCAAGGCTTCGGCGAAGTTGGCGAACAGCACGGTGAACCACAGCCACACGGCGATTTGCACGGCGACATAGGTCGGCACGGCGGTGTCGGGCACAAAGCACAACACGGTGGTGAGGATGGCGGTCAACTCGACCACCAGCATCACCGGCGAGCGTTGCAGCTGGCGCGGGTCCAGCTTGACGAACGCCTGGACCAGCGCCGGGCGCCACAGGGCGGAAATGGCGGTTTTGGCAGGCTCCTGGGTTTTGGCGGGAGCGGCGTTTTTTGCAGGCATATTCATTTTCATATCCCCTTAGAAGCCCATGCTCAGATGTTCAGCGATAGGGCCCAGTGCCAGCGTCGGCAGGAAGGTCAGGCCGCCCACCAGCAGAATGGTCACGGTCAACAGGGTCACGAACAGCGGGCCATGGGTCGGGAAGCTGTTCTGGCCAATCGGTGCGGTCTTCTTCATCGCCAGGCTGCCGGCCAGGGCCAGTACCGGGAGGATGTAGCCGAAGCGGCCGATCAACATGCCAAGGCCCAGCATCAGGTTGTGAAACGGGGTGTTGGCGCTGAAGCCGCCGAACGCCGAGCCGTTGTTGGCGCTGGCCGAGGTGTAGGCGTAAAGCAACTGGCTGAAACCGTGGGGGCCGGGGTTGCTGATAGCGCCGGCAGGGCCGGGCAGGCTGGCGGCAATGGCGCCGAGCACCAGCACGCCCACCGGCATCACCAGCAAGGTCACCACCAGCAATTGCACTTCTTTGGCCTGCAGCTTCTTGCCCAGGTATTCCGGGGTGCGGCCAATCATCAGGCCGGCGAGGAACACTGCAATCAACACGTTGAGCAACATGCCGTACATGCCGGCGCCGACGCCGCCGAAGATCACTTCGCCGACCATCATGTTGACCAGCGCGACCATGCCACTGAGAGGGCTCAGGCTGTCCTGCATGCCGTTGACCGAGCCGTTGGACGCCGCTGTCGTGGTCACCGACCACAGCACCGTGCCGGTGGTACCGAAGCGTGCCTCCTTGCCTTCCAGTGGTGCAGTCTGCTCCACGGCCGGGTTGTTCAGGGTCGGGTTGGGCTGGTATTCGGCCCACAGCGAGGTCGCGCCGCCGATGATGAACAACGCCAGCATGCAGCCGAGGATCGCGCGGCTCTGACGCAGGTCTTTCACGTAATGACCGAAGGTGAACACCAGCGCCACGGGGATCAGGATGATTGACGCCACTTCGAACAAGTTTGCCCAAGCGGTAGGGTCTTCAAACGGATGTGCCGAGTTGACGCCGAAGAAGCCACCGCCGTTGGTGCCCAACTGCTTGATCGCAATCTGGCTGGCCGCCGGGCCCAGGGGGATCACTTGATCCACACCCTGCAGGGTCACGGCATCCACGTAATGGGCGAAGGTCTGGGGTACGCCCTGCCACACCAGGAACAACGCCAGTACCAGGCACAACGGCAGCAAGCCGTAGAGGGTGGCGCGGGTCATGTCGACCCAGAAGTTGCCCAGGGTCTTGGTGGATTTGCGACCGATCCCACGACACAAAGCGACAAGGACGGCCAGACCGGTCGCCGCGCTGACGAAGTTCTGCACGGTCAGGCCGGCCATCTGGCTGAGGTAGCTCAGGGACGCTTCACCGCTGTAGGACTGCCAGTTGGTGTTGGTCATGAAACTGACCGCAGTGTTGAACGCCAGCGTCCATTCCTGTCCCGGCAATTTCTGCGGGTTCAGTGGGAGGTAGTCCTGGAACAACAAGATCGCGAACAACAGCAAAAAGCCCGCAAGGTTGAAAACGAGCAAGGCCAGCATGTACTTCTGCCAGCTCTGTTCCTGATGCTCATCCACGCCCGACAGGCGATAACAGGCGCGTTCCACAGGGCCGAACACCGGTGTGAGCCAGGTGCGCTGCCCCTCCATCACTTTGTAATAGAACCGCCCCAGGAACGGGGCCGGCACCAGCACCACGGCAAAGAAGGCAATGATCAGCCAATAGTCATAACTGTGCATGGCCAGCTCCTAGTTCCGATCCGCGCGTAACAGCGCAACCAGCAGATAAATGAACAGCGCCACGGCCAATAGCAGTGACACCCCGTCCAGAACGCTCATGGAAGTCTCTCCGTTTAGCGGCGAGTGCCGCGTGTGGGGCAATTGTCGGCAGGAGTGGCGTAAAGGAACGAGAGCGAGGGTGTGGGCGGGGCGTAAAGACGGCGTAAAGAGTGGGTTTATGCGGGGCTTACAGGAAGGGTTGTGCTGGATTGGAGGGCCTCATCGGGGGGCAAGCCCCCTCCCACATGTTGACCGGTCTACGCAGGCCAAGTGTGGGAGGGGGCTTGCCCCCGATGAGGCCCTGCCAGCCACCCCTGCACTTATCTGGTGCGACACCGGAAAATTTCAAACGCCAAACCATCCCCCAGACGACAGTTGCGCCGCTTTACGACACGGTTGTGAGGCATGGCATGTCCGCTGCAACACCTTGAATCATTCCAAACCGTTCAGGGAGCGCATCACGATGAACACACAACTCAAACCCACCTTGGGCACCCTGCACTTATGGGGCATCGCGGTCGGGCTGGTGATATCCGGGGAGTACTTCGGCTGGAGCTATGGCTGGGGCGTCGCCGGGACCCTGGGCTTCCTGGTGACCTCATTGATGGTTGCCGCGATGTACACCTGTTTTATCTTCAGCTTCACCGAACTGACCACCGCAATTCCTCATGCGGGTGGGCCGTTTGCCTACAGCCGTCGCGCCTTTGGAGAGAAAGGCGGCTTGATCGCGGGGCTCGCGACCTTGATCGAATTCGTCTTTGCGCCGCCTGCCATCGCCTTGGCCATCGGCGCCTATCTGAATGTGCAGTTTCCGGCGCTGGCCCCCAAACATGCGGCCGTCGGTGCCTACATCGTGTTCATGGGCCTGAACATCCTCGGCGTTAAGCTCGCCGCCACCTTCGAACTGGTGGTGTGCGTACTCGCCGTCGCTGAGTTGCTGGTGTTCATGGGCGTAGTGGCGCCCGCATTCAGCTTCAGTAACTTCGCCCTGAACGGCTGGGCCGGTTCCGACACGTTCGGAGCACCGGCGATTGCCGGGATGTTTGCTGCAATTCCCTTCGCCATCTGGTTCTTTCTCGCCATCGAAGGCGCCGCCATGGCCGCCGAAGAAGCGAAAGATCCGAAGCGCACCATTCCAAAGGCCTACATCAGCGGCATCCTGACCCTGGTGATCCTGGCCATGGGCGTTATGTTCTTTGCCGGTGGCGTGGGTGACTGGCGCACCCTGTCCAACATCAACGACCCACTGCCACAAGCCATGAAAACCGTGGTCGGCGACAGCTCCGGCTGGTTGCACATGCTGGTGTGGATCGGCCTGTTCGGCCTGGTGGCCAGTTTCCACGGCATCATCCTCGGGTATTCGCGCCAGTTTTTCGCCCTGGCCCGCGCCGGTTACCTGCCCTCATTCCTCGCCAAACTGTCGCGCTTCCAGACACCCCACCGCGCAATCATCGCCGGTGGCGTGGTCGGCATCGCGGCGATCTACAGCGACGGCCTGATCAACCTCGGCGGTATGACACTGACCGCGGCGATGATTACCATGGCGGTATTCGGCGCCATCGTGATGTACATCATGAGCATGCTCAGCCTGTTCAAACTGCGCAGGACCGAGCCGCTGCTGGAGCGTACCTTCCGCGCACCGGGTTACCCCATCGTGCCGGGCATTGCACTGGTGCTGGCGGTGGTGTGCCTGGTGGCCATGGCCTGGTTCAACGCGCTGATCGGGCTGATCTTCCTGGGCTTTATGGTGGTGGGGTTCGCCTACTTCCAGATAACTGCGCAAGACCGTGCCGATGCACCGGCGGATGCGATGTTGACCGGGCTCTGATCTACTACGAGGCAGAACGGGCCTACACTGAACTAGTAAGAAAGCCCGTCACTCAAAGCAGTTATTACCGTGGGAAAACTCTCCCACGGCAATCTGCCTCAAGGAGAGCCTTATGCCGTGGTATGCGTGGTTGATTATGGTAGTTGCGATCGGGTCGATCGTCGGTGGGCTGATGATGCTGCGTGACAGCGCCAACAAAGTGGAACTCACCGACGAACAACGCAAGCGCGTGGCCGAGCGCAACGCCCAGGCGGATGCCAAGGATGCGCAGGATCGCTGAGCCTTGGGTTACTCCCAATCCGCCTTGGCAATATGCAACCCGTGCTGCCCCTTGTAGGCAGCACGTTCCGGCTGGCGCCAGCCATTGAGCAGCTCATCCTCCAACGTGTAGATCTCAACCCCCAGCGGACGGCACACCGTCAGCGGATCCTGCGCCTCCGGGCCCCACATCGGCAGCGACAAATCCCCACCGGGGCACGTCGACAGCGCGCAAAGCAAATCAATCTCGGCAAAGAACTCCAGGTAGTCGCCTTTCTGCGCAGGGCAGGCCTTCATGAAGTACATGTCGTCGTGATTAAGACCGGTGCACTGGAAAATATTCAGCACGTCATGCACGTCGAATTCCGTCAGGCCGTGAGGCAAAACCGCACGTGTCAGGTTGGAATGGCAATGGTGATGGAAGTCCTCACCGGTGAGCATCCGATTAACATAGGGATCACAACGTGTGCCAAGCAAATCATGCAGCCGCCCGCCGTGCTCATCGATCCCGTAGCTGGCAAGGCTGTCGTCAGTGATCGTCACCAAAGGCCGCAGGAATGGCAAATTCGACCACAAGCGGTCATGGGTACTGACATGGGCGCCCTGCAATTGGCGAGTACGCGCCGCCCACAGGCGCTCACGGGGGTCATTGGCATTCCATACGTTGAAATCACCCACCTGCGGACCGACCGGCGTGGTCACACGGAACACATGCCCGGCTGGCACCTTCCACGCCCTACCCGTACGAATCGGCACCTCAAACTGCTCGATCAGGGCGCGCCGGTCTTTTCGGTCACGAATGCGCTCGTAAAACGCCGTGTCAACCTGCAACGCTGAACCTTTACTGACCTGATAGGCGGCCGGATAGTCTTTGTACATGGTGCAGATCCTCGATCAGGGATGATTAAACAAGGCCAGGGACAGGCGTTCCGAATCCTCCAGGTACAGGCTCATCGCCTCTCCCGCCGCCGATTTATCCTGCTGGACCAATAATGTGTAGATCTCACGATCACGCTCCAGCCACGGTGACTGGAAGCGCTGCTCGTCAGGCGCAGCGCAAAACACCAAGCGCAGTTGGGCGATCACTTGGGCAAAAAACTCATCGAACAACGGGCTGCGCATCAACCCGACAATGTGTTGGTGAAACACCAGGCTATGGGTGGCGACCGCACGCCAGTCTTCACGCTCGCGGGCCAGGGTGGTGGCGTCGATGGCGTTCTGCATGCGTTCGGATTGATCCTCCGTCAGGGGACCGCTCTGGGCGATGGCCTGCAACTCCAGAGTGCGGCGCACGACAAACAAATCACGCACCTCCTCTCGCGCCAACCGCCGGACCATCACCCCCTTGTTGCGCACATAACGGGTCAACCCTTCTTGCCCAAGGCGGTGCAACGCTTCACGGATCGTGTTGCGCGATGCGTTGTAGGCTTTGACCAGTTCCACTTCGACCAAAGGCATTCCTGGCAGCAATCGCCCGCCGATGATGTCAGCGCGAAGCTCCAGGGCAATCTGGTCGGCGAGAGACAAACTGAGTGTCATGGCTACCTTCATGATTGTTGAACAATCCTCAATGAGTAGGTAATCACTTTTCATGCCAACGTGTCAGCGTGTAAAAAGATTCAAGTTGGTTAAAATGCCAGCCTGTCACTGAGGCCCACCTATGCGTTACTCATCCGACCACAAAGCCAAGACCCACCAACGCATCATCAAGGAAGCGTCTGTGCGCTTTCGCCGCGACGGTATCGACGCCACTGGGTTGCAGCCGTTGATGAAGGCCTTGGACCTGACCCACGGAGGGTTTTATGCACACTTCAAGTCCAAGAGCGAGTTGGTCGAAAAGGCGCTGCAGGCTGCAGCGGTCGATCTGGATGCACATTGTGAAATGCTGTTCAGCCAGCAACGACCATTGGAAGCCTTCATTGACAGTTACCTGTCGGAATGGCACCTCACATCGCCGGCCGAAGGTTGCCCGCTGCCGACCATGTCTTCCGAGTTGGGGCTGAGAGGCCAACACAGCGCGACTACAGACGCTGTGCTCGGTGCAAGGCTTCAGCAGATTAAAACAGCGCTGGGGAATGGACAAAGTGATGCACAAAGCCTGGTGATGATGTCGACACTGGTGGGTGCCCTGGTGCTGGCCCGAAGTGTCCAAGACCCGGAAATGGCGATGCGCATCATGGGTGTGGTGCGGGAAAGCTTGAAAACCCAGGTTTCAGAAAATGAAAAAGCCGGCCAATGACCGGCCTCCCCTTATTGGCTTAGTTGATAACAAGCCTATCGCGATTCTTCTCAAGCAGTGCCTTGCCGATCCCCTTCACTTCCAACAACTCATCCACCGCGGTGAATGGACCATTGCTTTCACGATAGGCAACGATTGCCTTGGCTTTGGCCGCACCGATGCCGAAGAGATCACGACGCAGGGTCTCGGCGTCGGCAGCGTTCAGATTGACCTTGGCGGACTGCTCAGACTTGGGTATTTGGGCAGTGATGGGGGTGGGGGCTTCAGGTTTGAGGGAGGGGGCAGCAGTGGTTGTTACAGAGAGAGAGGCGAGGAAGGCGAAGATCAAGGACGTGAGATAGGTGTTTTGCATTGTGACGCTCCATGACATTGATAAGAGAAAAAGCAGCGTTTCCAAAGCTGCTTTTCTAACTTAGGTGATGTTTGGAGGGAGTCAAAAATGGGTGAGTTACAGAGTGTGAACTCGACGGAATCAGGGCTCTCGGCGGCGCTGCTGATGAATCCAGTCAACGATCTCGCCATCCGGTGCGTAACCACTGACTGTGTCGCGCAAAAGTTGGCGAACGCGGGTGTAGTCGTCCCGCTCCACGGCACCAAGCAACTCGGTCAGCTTCCCTTTGAGTACGTCCCACGACAGGTAATCCTCATTGGCACTCATGATCATCGGATGCTGAGTAGCCACGACGTTATCACCGATCAGCAACTCCTCGTAAAGCTTTTCACCAGGACGCAAACCGGTAAATTCTATGGCGATGTCGCCATGGGGATTCTTATCTGAACGAACACTCAACCCGGAGAGATGAATCATCTTCTCAGCGAGCTCGATTATTTTGACCGGCTCCCCCATATCGAGCACGAACACATCCCCCCCCTGCCCCATGGAACCCGCCTGGATGACCAACTGAGCAGCCTCCGGTATCGTCATGAAATAGCGCGTGATTTTCGGATGAGTGACTGTTAGTGGTCCGCCGGACTTGATCTGTTTATGGAACAAAGGAATAACGGAACCGGAGGACCCCAGTACATTGCCAAACCGAACCATCGTGAAGCGAGTTTTATTGACGCGTGAGACATTGGAACTATCTCCAAATAGCGCAGGCGCCAACTCTCGACTCAATGCTTGAAGGGTCAACTCCGCCAACCGCTTGGTACTGCCCATTATGTTAGTTGGGCGGACCGCCTTATCTGTAGAGATCAACACAAAATTGGCGGCTCCCGACTGCAGCGCCGCCTGCGCTGTATTCAGTGTTCCAATCACATTGTTGATGACACCTTCTGCAATATTGTGCTCCACCATCGGCACATGCTTATAGGCCGCGGCGTGATAGATCGTATCTACTCGCCAGCTCTTCATAATATCGAATAGTTTGGACTGATCGCGTACCGTTCCCAAAATCGGCAGAAGCTTCACCGGCAACGACTCATGAACAATACGCTGCTCCAGTTCCGAGAGAATGCTGTAGAGATTGAACTCACTGTGTTCGAACAACAGCAGGGTCGTTGGGCGAAGAGACAAAATTTGCCGACACAGTTCCGAACCGATGGAACCTCCTGCCCCCGTAACCAAAACGTTCAGCCCCGTGATGCAGCGCTCAAGCAGCTCACCTTGAGCAGGGACCGCATCGCGGCCCAGCAGATCAGCAATATCGACTTCCTGAATATCATCGACCTTCACTCGACCACTGGCCAGGTCCATAAAACCAGGAACACTTCTTACATGAAGCGGAAACCCCTCGAGAAAGCCAAGAATCTCACGACGGCGGCCACGGTTCGAAGAAGGAATGGCCAGGAGAATTTCCTCGGCCCCCGTCTCATCGATCATGCGTTGGATGTGCTTGGGTTTATAAACCTGCAAACCGGAAATAACCCGATCGGAAATACTGATATCGTCATCGATAAAAGCCACCGGCCGCATCGCTCTGCCCATACGCAGAGCTGCCACTAATTGGTTGCCGGCGGAACCTGCCCCATAAATGGCAACTTTGGGCAGACCATTTTCTCGATTGGTGAAAGGCATGTGTTGTGCGGTAGTGAACCAGTCGCCCAGGAAGTACTGGCGCATGGCTAACCGCAACCCTCCGATCATCACCATACTGAGCCACCAGTAGTTGAAAATGATGGAACGAGGTACGACGTTCTGGGGGTTGCTATACCAAAACATGACAACGGCGAGCATCAGTGATGCAAGACTGACGGCTTTTATAATTGCAATCAACGCGTCGTTGCCAAAGTAGCGCATGACCGCACGGTACATTCCAAAATGAATAAACAGTGGGATAGCTACAATCGGTGCAGCCAAAAACAATCCCACATGCATCAAGACGGGGTTGATCATCTCGTCGATGCCCAAGCGCACGACAAACGCCATCCACAGCGCTAACCATACAAGAATGACATCAGTCACCACTTGAATGGATCGTTTGTATCGACGCGGCAAACTCAACAAATAGGTTCGCAACATCTCCATATCAACCTCCGAAGGTGAGCTGCTTCATGACCGAGCAACCACCGATGTCCAAACGCTTTAGCATTCTGAAAATCACTGTCGACTGAGAGGCTCTTCAACCGCCCCTGCATGAAACTTCCAAGCTAATACGACCAGCGGAGTGTAGGCAATTAATACCCCCCAAAAACCATCCACCCCTAGAATGACAACACACAGGGCAACAGGGAGCAGCCAGCAAACATTCAGAACGCCTACGGTCAATGTCACCGGCAGATGCCGTCCTGCTTTTCTTGATGCGTATTGATAGGCGTGACTCCGATGAGCTTCATACACTTTTTCGCCTCGAATCAATCGTCGAATCAAAGTGAAGGTTGCATCGACCACGAAAACGCCCAGCAAAATGATCCATACCCACAGTAGTGAGGGCGCCAACCAGCCTGCCTGCAGTGAAAGTACCCCAAGAGAAATACCTAAAAAGCCACTGCCGGCATCGCCCATGAAAATCTTCGCAGGGGGAAAGTTCCAATACAAGAAACCTGCAACTGCACATGCAAGTAACAACGGGGCCCAGGCAAGTGAACTGTAGCCTGCCAATACATAAATCAACGATGCACCCAGACACACACTGATTGCCTCAAGGCTAGCCAAACCGTCGATGCCATCCATAAAATTGTAGAGGTTGAGCAGCCAGACCAAATAAACGGCGGCAAGAAAATACCCCAGATAGCCCAAGTCGAAGGTCTTGCCCAACACGGTAATAGGTGGCAAGCCCCCCAACCACAAGAGTGCCCACACCGACGCACCAAAATGCCCCAATAGTCTCCATCGCGCAGGGACGTGACCATGATCATCAAGGAACCCCAATACAGCAATACCAGCCCCGGCACCGATCAGCGCCCACGTGAATGTCCAGGACAGAAGCGATAAAGCAGGCAATACGGGCAACAAAAGCAAAAAACTCAACACAATGGCCACGCCCCCCCCTCGGGGAGTTGGGACAGTATGCGAACTCCGGGCGTTGGGGACATCTATCAAGCTGCTGGCTAGCGCGTAACGTCGTAATGCAGCTGTCAGCAGCAAGGAAATGCCACCCCCTAAAATCAAAAACATCCAAACCATCTATCAAGCTCCAAACGCTTTACTAAACAACCGTACGCCCAATGAATTCTTTCCCCGCGGATGCCAATGCAGCTCTCGCCGAAAGCGGCCGCGTCCACCCCAGTACCTTGACAGCCTTGGAAGAATCAATCTGCAAAGAACCACATAGCTGGGTAAAAATACCTTGCTTGCGGACGAGCGTCGCAAGGACTCGTAACAACGTCACAGGGACAGGGAGCAGCATCCCGCCTCGGCCCATGCCTTGCGCTAAACAGGTTATCAACTGCCCCGTGGAAAGATCCTCACCATCCGATGCCAGGAAAACCTGATTGGCAGCTGCGGGGTGGTATGTGCAGACCATGATCAGATCAACCAGGTTTTCCAACGCTATCAGGCTGCGACTGTTTCTAACGAGACCAAATGGCAGGGGAACCCCCGTTGCGACGAGTTTCAATAAGCGCCAGAAGTTTCCAGGCGCATGGGCTGCGTAGACCAGAGGCGGCCGAATAATTACAACCTCCATTTGCGTGGTGCGCGCAATTTCCATCAGCCCGATTTCGGCCTCGAACTTTGAAATGGCGTAATCCGTGCAGGGGGAAGGCACTGAGTTTTCGGAGAAAGGCGTGTCCGTTGTAAACGCACCATTCACACCAATCGAACTGATGAAAACAAAGCGCTTTACACCTGATGCAGCCGACTGCCTAGCGAGATTGAGAGTGGCATGAGTGTTCGCCTGTCTGAAAAGCTCGAGCGCGTTGGCTTCCTTTTCAAATACATGGGCACGCCCCGCCACATGAACGACACAGTCGATATCGACCAGCGCATCATCCCACGAGGTTTCAGCATCAAAACTACCGAGGTTGTGTACTCGGCATTGAACATCAAGTGCAGGAATATCAGTTCGGCATGCAACAACGACCGAACTCTCTGTACGCTTCAATAACTGCGTCAATAGGGCAGCCCCGACGAACCCCGTTGCGCCCGTAAGCAAAATTTTTCCTACAGCAGTCATTGAAAAGAACAACTGGAAATCTTGAACGATATCTTCAAGGTGATCATGAAAGTTCAGGCCTCTTCAAAACCCAATTGCCGAGGCTACTCGGCGGCAGTAAGACGATTTTCTTGGCGCTGTGGTAAACGCGGTGTGATTTGTTCGAACAGACCGCAACAGAAAGCTGTTCGCAGGCGCCATCATACGCATCGCGCAGCGCTTCCTGAACCTCAAAGCGTGCGTTGCGTGAAGATGTCGTAAGGATATTGCTGCTAAAGGAAGAGAGGGGCTGCTAATTTTGGTTTCTTCATCGCAACCCAAAGCCAGCTTATCCACTGCCAAGGCTGGTCAGGCAACCACCGATCCCTCGATCGCCGAACAAACCTGGGAGGGATACACGATGCCCCTAGAATAACTAAGCCTCTACACCCGAATGCAAGGTGATCAGCTGTTTTGGCATGGGCGTGAAGCCTTTCACCAAAGACTCACGACTAGGTCTTCCCAACTCTCAATACTTGGAGCAGTCGAGGCAAGTCGTAAGATGGATCATGGACCAGCAGCCGCCTGCTTACGACGGTCATGGCGTCGGGTCAGCAGTGTAAATACTGGGCCTATCAGCATGCCTGTGATCAGAGCCAGCACCACAAATATCGACACAGGTAACTGAGCCGTGCTCAGCCCCAAAAACGAAAGAGTAATAGCGTGCTGATTTTCCAGCACAAAGGCCAAAACAGCCAGAACGATGACAATAACCATCAATAGTAGTAAAACACGCTTAACCTTCAACATGACTTTACTTCCCTCTACCTAAACCCAAGAAGCACTCAGACACCCTCTTCTTCGTCTTCATTCACTCGATCACGCAGCTCCTTGCCAGGTTTGAAGTGAGGTACGAATTTCCCATCCAGGCTAACCGACTGCCCTGTCTTGGGATTCCGGCCAACCCGTGGCGCGCGATAGTGCAGCGAGAAACTGCCAAACCCACGAATCTCGATCCGATCCCCGGTGGCCAGGCATTGGGACATTTGCTCAAGCATGGTCTTGATAGCCAGCTCCACATCCTTGGACGAGAGCAGCCCTTGATGGGTGACAATTCGTTCGATCAACTCCGACTTCGTCATATTTTTCCCTTCTTTTTCAAGCAGCTAGGAAAAGCGCTTCGAAGGTTTTAGCATGACTTGATGAATTTGAACAGCCCAATGGACAACTTATCTACAGGATAGATGGCAACCTGCTATACGCCCATTCCACCCTCAATTACAGATCACCAACATGGTGCGAGTCACCGCACCTGCAGGGTTCCAGCCGAACAGGTAGTCCCCCTCTTCGTCCTTCGCATCGCTGGACTTGGTTATGACCTTGTAGCCCTGCATCTTGCACTCACGAGCAGCGCGCTTATCACACTTGCTCCAGTTATTGCCCAGGCCCGAGCAGTCGATCTCAATACCACTGACACCACGCTTGGCGTGGGTCTTGGCGCTGGTGGCAGAACACCCGGCAAGCAGCACCACTGCGAATAAAACAATTAGCCTGTTCATTCAAATCCTTATTGAAGCTACCACGCGAGAACAGCTTTTCTTGAGACTATAGCCAGTTCTGACACTGAGCTGTATGCCTTGGTTCTCGGTTGTTGATTCAACGAATTTCAGGCACAAAAAAGGGCGACCGAAGTCGCCCTTTTTTATGGTCCGACAGAACTTAGTTCTGTTTTTCCATTTGTGCACGCAACAGGTCGCCCAGAGTGGTAGGACCAGCAGCGATGCTATCCGAAGGCTTGTCTTTCAAGCTCTGGATGGCTTCTTTCTCTTCAGCATCGTCTTTCGACTTGATGGAGAGCTGGATTACACGGCTCTTGCGGTCAACGCTGATGATCTTGGCTTCTACTTCCTGGCCTTCTTTCAGAACGTTACGCGCGTCTTCAACGCGGTCACGGCTGATTTCGGAGGCTTTCAGAGTCGCTTCGATATCGTCGGCCAGAGTGATGATGGCGCCTTTAGCGTCAACTTCCTTCACGATGCCTTTAACGATTGCGCCTTTGTCGTTGTCCTGAACGTATTCAGAGAACGGGTCGCTTTCCAGTTGCTTGATACCCAGGGAGATACGCTCGCGCTCTGGGTCAACCGACAGGATAACGGTGTCCAGCTCGTCGCCCTTCTTGAAACGACGAACAGCTTCTTCGCCCACTTCGTTCCAGGAGATGTCGGACAGGTGAACCAGGCCGTCGATGCCGCCGTCCAGACCAATGAAGATACCGAAATCGGTGATCGACTTGATGGTGCCGGAGATTTTATCGCCCTTGTTGAACTGGCCAGAGAAATCTTCCCATGGGTTAGATTTGCACTGCTTGATGCCCAGGGAGATACGACGACGCTCTTCGTCGATGTCCAGAACCATAACTTCCACTTCGTCGCCGACTTGTACGACTTTCGAAGGGTGGATGTTCTTGTTGGTCCAGTCCATTTCGGAAACGTGTACCAGGCCTTCCACGCCTTCTTCCAGCTCAGCGAAGCAGCCGTAGTCGGTCAGGTTGGTAACACGCGCGGTTACGCGAGTGCTTTCTGGGTAACGGGCTTTGATAGCAACCCATGGATCTTCACCCAGTTGCTTCAGGCCCAGGGAAACACGGTTGCGCTCGCGATCGTATTTCAGAACCTTGACATCGATCTCGTCGCCAACGTTGACGATTTCGGAAGGATGCTTGATACGCTTCCAAGCCATGTCGGTAATGTGCAGCAGGCCATCCACGCCACCCAGATCGACGAATGCGCCGTAGTCGGTGAGGTTTTTGACGATACCTTTGACTTGTTGGCCTTCCTGCAGGGATTCCAGCAGAGCTTCACGCTCGGCGGAGTTCTCTGCTTCCAGGACGCTGCGACGGGAAACGACAACGTTGTTGCGCTTCTGGTCGAGCTTGATGACCTTGAATTCGAGTTCTTTGCCTTCCAGGTGCGTGGTGTCGCGCACTGGACGAACGTCGACCAAAGAACCTGGCAGGAACGCACGGATGCCGTTAACGTCGACAGTGAAGCCGCCTTTAACCTTACCGTTGATAACGCCCTTGACCACTTCTTCAGCTGCGAAGGCTGCTTCGAGAACAATCCAGCATTCAGCGCGCTTGGCTTTTTCACGGGACAGCTTGGTTTCACCGAAACCGTCTTCAACCGAGTCCAGAGCAACGTGAACTTCGTCACCGACATTGATTGTCAGATCACCAGCATCGTTGTAGAACTGTTCCAGCGGGATCAGAGCTTCAGACTTCAGACCAGCGTGAACGGTTACCCAGCGAGCTTGGTAATCGATATCAACGATAACACCGGTGATGATGGAGCCTGCCTGAAGGTTCAGGGTTTTTAGGCTTTCTTCAAAGAGTTCCGCAAAGCTTTCGCTCATTTTAATTCCTGTTGATAAGGGCGAAGAATACGCCCATCTCCACACCCCAGACGGTGTGGGTCAGTTTCAATTAAAAGAAGCACCGCAGGACTATGACTGGTCCCCTGCAGCCTTCTTGGTCACCCGGCGATATCGCGAATGGCGATCTCGCTCAAGATGCGTTCCAACACCTGCTCGATGGACAACTCCGTGGAATCCAGCTGTATGGCATCAGCCGCCGGCTTGAGCGGGGCTACTGCGCGCTGGGTATCACGCTCATCGCGTGCACGGATCTCATCTAGCAGACTCGACAGACTAACACCATCGACTTTGCCCTTCAACTGCAAGTAGCGGCGGCGAGCCCGCTCCTCGGCGCTGGCGGTCAGGAAAATCTTCAATGGCGCGTCGGGAAACACCACGGTTCCCATGTCACGGCCATCGGCCACCAGGCCCGGCGGCTCCTGGAAAGCCCGCTGGCGCTGCAGCAAAGCATCCCGCACGGCCGGCAGCGCGGCAACCTGGGAGGCCCAGGAACCGACTTGCTCATTGCGCAGGTCATCAGTCACATCATCCCCTTCGAGGATGATGCGCTGCGGATGCCCTTCCGTCGCGCCGACGAACTGCACATCAAGGTGCGCCGCCAGCAGCTTCAGTGATTCTTCGTTGGTCAGGTCGACGCCATGGTTGCGTGCGGCAAATGCCAGCAGGCGGTACAGCGCGCCGGAGTCCAGCAGGCACCAGCCCAGGCGCTTGGCCAGGATGCCGGCGATCGTGCCTTTGCCCGAGCCACTTGGCCCGTCGATGGTAATCACCGGTGCTTTGATATTCACAATTGAGCCTCTTGGGCAACACGGATGCCGACTTGGGCACACAGTGTAAGAAAGTTCGGAAAAGACGTAGCAACATTGGCGCAGTCACGGATACGAATCGGCGCCGCCGCCCGCACGGAAGCCACGCTGAATGCCATGGCAATCCGGTGATCGCCATGGGCATGCACTTCACCGCCACCCATCAGGCCACCGTCAATGATAATCCCATCAGGCGTCGGTTCACACTTCACACCCAGTGCCAGCAGACCATCGGCCATGACCTGGATACGGTCGGACTCCTTCACGCGCAGCTCTTCGGCGCCGCGCAACACGGTCCGCCCTTCGGCACAGGCCGCCGCGACGAACAGCACCGGGAACTCGTCGATCGCCAAAGGCACCAACGCCTCGGGGATTTCAATACCTTTCAACGTCGCGGCACGTACGCGCAGATCAGCAACCGGTTCGCCACCCACTTCACGCGGATTTTCCAGGGTAATGTCCGCCCCCATCAGCCGCAGAATGTCGATTATGCCGGTGCGGGTCGGGTTGACGCCCACATGCTCCAGCAACAACTCGGAGCCTTCGGCAATCGAAGCCGCTACCAGGAAAAACGCCGACGAGGAAATATCCCCCGGCACTTCAATATGCGTCGCAACCAGCGCATGGCCCGACTCAACCGACGCCTTGGCCCCCACCACATCAACCGGATAACCAAAACCGCGCAACATGCGCTCGGTATGATCACGGGTCGGCGCAGGCTCGGTCACCGAGGTCTTGCCCTCGGCGTAAAGCCCGGCCAGCAACAGGCAGGATTTAACCTGCGCACTGGCCATCGGCATCGAATAATCGAAACCTTTGAGCACCTGACCACCCCGGATAGTCAGCGGCGGACGCCCTTCCGGGCCGGTCTCGATCACCGCGCCCATTTCCCGCAGCGGCTTGGCCACGCGACTCATCGGGCGCTTGGACAGGGAAGCATCGCCCGTCAGCACGCTGTCGAAGCTCTGCGCAGCCAGCAACCCGGACAGCAGGCGCATGGAGGTGCCCGAGTTACCGAGATAGATCGGCCCCGGCGCCGGCTTCAAGCCATGCAAACCCACGCCGTGGATGGTCACGCGCCCATGGTGCGGCCCTTCAATCACCACGCCCATGTCGCGAAACGCCTGCAAAGTCGCCAGCGCGTCCTCGCCTTCGAGGAAACCTTCGACTTCCGTCACACCCTCAGCCAACGAACCGAGCATGATCGACCGATGGGAGATCGACTTATCACCCGGCACCCGAATGCTGCCGCGCAAGCAGCCACCCGGATTGGCGAGGAAGGTCAAGTCATCGGCGTTCACAGCGGTTTCCATGTAGGCCCGGCGCGCCAGGATCTTGCTGAAATGCTCACGCGCCACCCGCGCACGGGTGAACACGCCCAATAATTGATGGCCATCCCCGGCGTCGACCGCATCGCGCAAGGCGTCGAGGTCGCTGCGGAAGGTGTCCAGGGTGCGCAACACCGCTTCGCGATTGGCGAGGAAGATGTCGTGCCACATCACCGGGTCGCTGCCGGCAATCCGCGTGAAGTCGCGGAAGCCACCGGCGGCGTAACGGAAAATCTCGAGGTTCTCGTTGCGCTTGGCCAGGGAGTCCACCAGGCCAAACGCCAGCAAATGTGGCAAATGGCTGGTCGCGGCCAGTACTTCGTCATGGCGCTCGACCTGCATGTGCTCGACGTCCGCACCCAACTCGCGCCACAGGCGATCCACCACCGCCAGCGCCGCCGGATCGGTTTGCGCAAGGGGTGTCAGGATCACTTTGTGACGACGGAACAGCTGCGCATTCGACGCTTCCACCCCGCTTTGCTCGGAACCGGCAATCGGATGGCCCGGCACGAAGCGCGTCGGCATGCCACCAAACGCCTGCTGCGCCGCGCGCACCACATTGCCTTTGGCACTGCCGACATCCGTCAGGATCGCCTGGCCCAGATCCATGCCCGCCAACACGGCGAGCAATTTCTCCATGGCCAGGATCGGCACGGCCAACTGGATCACGTCAGCGCCCTGGCAGGCGAGCGCCAGGTCTGCTTCACAGCGATCCACCACGCCCAACTCGACCGCCAACTGACGCGATTGCGGGTCCAGGTCCACACCGACCACTTCGCCACACAGCCCGCTTTCACGCAGGCCTTTGGCGAAGGAACCACCGATCAACCCCAGGCCGACCACCACCAGGCGACCGATCATAGGCACAGCAGGTTGCAATGCAGTGACATCAACCACGAGCCAGAACCTTGGCCAGCGCCTCCAGGAAGCGGCTGTTTTCAGCCGGCAGACCGATAGTGATGCGCAGGTGGTTCGGCATGCCGTAGTTGGCGGTCGGACGCACGATCACGCCTTCGCGCAACAGGCCCTGGAACACCGGTGCAGCCACTTGACCGAGGTCGACACAAATGAAGTTGCCCTTGGACGGAATCCAGCCCAGGCCCAGTTCGCGGAAGCCTTCCTGCAACTGCAGCATGCCGCTTTCGTTGATGCGGCGACCCTCTTCCAGATACTCGGCATCCTTCACCGCCGCACAGGCCGCCGCCAGGGCCAGGCTGTTGACGTTGAACGGCTGGCGCACGCGGTTCAGCACATCGGCGACCACCGCAGTGGACAAGCCGTAGCCCACGCGCAGCGATGCCAGGCCGTAGGCCTTGGAGAAGGTGCGCGACACCAGCAGGTTCGGGTAGGCCGCCAGGAAATCCAGGCCGTTCGGCAGGTCGCTGCCTTCGGCGTACTCGATATAGGCCTCGTCCAGCACCACCAGCACGTGCTCAGGCACGTCTTGCAGGAAGTCGTTCAGCGCCTGGGCGTCGAACCAGGTGCCGGTCGGGTTGTTCGGGTTGGCGATAAACACCACGCGGGTCTTGGCGTCGATGGCCGCCAGCATGGCCGGCAGATCGTGACCCCACTCCTTCGCAGGAACCACACGCGCATCAGCGCCGACCGCCTGGGTCACGATCGGGTAGACCGCAAACGCATGCTCGCTGAACACCGCGTTCAAGCCCGGCGCCAGGTAGGCACGGCCAACCAGCTCAAGAATGTCATTGGAGCCGTTGCCCAGGGTGACCTGGCTCAGCTCAACCCGGCACTTCTCGGCCAACAAGGACTTGAGAGCGAAGCCGTTGCCATCGGGATAACGAGTCAGCTCAGACAGTTCTTCACGGATCGCCGCCAGCACTTTAGGGCTCGGTCCCAGCGGGTTTTCGTTACTCGCCAGCTTGACGATGTTCGCCGGATCCAGGTTCAACTCACGCGCCAGCTCGTCCACAGGCTTGCCCGGAACGTAAGGCGACAGTTGTTGCACGCCCGGCTGCGCCAGGGCGAGGAAGTTGCCACTCATGTTAAAGCCTCACAAAACCGCTTTCGGGTAAGAGCCCAGCACCTTGAGTGCCACGGCTTCCTGACTGATTTTCTCGAGCACGCCCTTGACCAGTGGGTCGCGGTGATGGCCGATGAAGTCGATAAAGAACACGTAAGTCCATTTACCGCTGCGCGAAGGACGAGTCTCGATGCGCGTCAGGTCAATCCCGTTATCGTGGAACGGCACCAGCAGCTCATGCAGCGCGCCGGGCTTGTTGCTCATGGACACGATGATGGAGGTCTTGTCGTCACCGGTCGGCGGTACTTCCTGGCTGCCGATCATCAGGAAGCGCGTGGAGTTGTCCGGGCGATCCTCGATTTTCTCGGCCAGGCGCGTCAGGCCGTACAGGCCCGCCGCCATATCGCCGGCGATGGCCGCCGAGTTCCACTCACCCTTGACCCGCTTGGCGGCTTCGGCGTTGCTGGAGACCGCCACGCGCTCGACATTCGGGTAATGCGCATCCAGCCATTTGCGGCACTGGGCCAGCGACTGGGCGTGGGAGTAGATGCGGCTGATGCTGTCGGTCTTGGTGTTCTCACCCACCAGCAGGTGGTGGTGGATGCGCAACTCGACTTCGCCACAGATCACCATGTCGTGCTCGAGGAAGCTGTCCAGCGTGTGGTTGACCGCGCCTTCGGTGGAGTTTTCCACCGGCACCACGCCAAAGTTCACCGCGCCGGCCGCCACTTCACGGAACACTTCGTCGATCGCCGCCATTGGCTTGCTGATCACCGCGTGACCGAAGTGCTTCATGGCCGCCGCCTGGGTGAAGGTGCCTTCCGGGCCGAGGTAAGCCACTTTCAGCGGCTGCTCCAGCGCCAGGCAGGAGGACATGATTTCACGGAACAACCGCGCCATCTCCTCGTTGCCCAACGGGCCCTTGTTGCGCTCCATCACGCGCTTGAGTACCTGGGCTTCACGCTCGGGACGGTAGAACACCGGCACTTCGCCTTCAGCCAGGGACGCCATCTTCACCCGTGCCACTTCCTGGGCGCACCGCGCACGCTCACTGATCAGCTCCAGGACTTTCTCGTCCAGGCTGTCGATGCGTACGCGCAGGGCCTTGAGTTCTTGCTCAGACATTAGCCGTGTTCCTTTTCGAACTCTGCCATGTAGGCAACCAGCGCGTTGATCGCGTGGATGTCGACGGCGTTGTAGATGGAAGCGCGCATGCCACCCACCGAGCGGTGACCCTTGAGGTTCAGCAGGCCGCGCTCGTCGGCACCGGCCAGGAATGGCTTGTCCAGACGATCGTCAGCCAGGCGGAACGGCACGTTCATCCACGAGCGGTCGGTCAGGTTGATCGGGTTGCTGTACAGGCCGCTGGCGTCGATGAAGTCGTACAAGACGCGCTTCTTCTCTTCGTTCAGCTTGCCCATCGCAGCGACACCGCCCTGCTCTTTCAGCCACTCGAACACCAGGCCGGACAGGTACCAGGCAAACGCCGGCGGGGTGTTGTACATCGAACCGTTATCGGCTGCGACCTTGTAGTTGAGCATGGTCGGGCACAGCGAACGGGCGCGACCCAGCAGGTCTTCGCGGACGATGTTGACCAGGATGCCGCTCGGGCCGATGTTCTTCTGAGCTCCGGCGTAGATCATGCCGTACTTGGACACGTCGATCGGGCGCGACAGGATGTCCGAGGACATGTCGCACACCAGCGGCACGTCGCCCACTTCCGGTACCCAGTCGAATTCCAGGCCGCCAATGGTTTCGTTGGCCACGTAGTGCACGTAGGCAGCGTCCTTCGACAGCTTCCACTCGTTCTGACCCGGAATGGCGAAGTAATCGTAAGGCTTGGCAGTGCCTGCCACATTGACGTGACCGTAACGCGAGGCCTCTTCAATGGCCTTCTGGCCCCAGATACCGGTGTCGATATAGTCGGCAGTGCCGTCTTCGGGCAACAGGTTCAGCGGGATCTGGGCGAACTGCTGACTGGCGCCGCCCTGCAGGAACAGCACTTTGTAGTTGGAGGGGATGTCCAGCAAGTCGCGCAGGTCCTGCTCGGCCTTGGTGGCGATGGACACGAACTCATCGCTGCGATGGCTCATTTCCATCACGGAGAGGCCTTTTCCATGCCAGTCGAGGAGTTCACCCTGCGCGCGCTGCAGGACTGCTTCAGGAAGCGCCGCGGGACCGGCACAGAAGTTATAGGCTCTCTTGCTCACATCCAATCTCACTCTGATCTGGTGGTAGTCACGCAAACATATCAGGCGACACCCGATCCAATGTGGGAGCGGGCTTGCTCGCGAAAGCGATCCAACAGCCGACATCGGTAGTGAATGTCAGTCCGCCATCGCGAGCAAGCCCGCTCCCACAAGGGATCTATGTGGGCATCGACATTTCCATCCGGACAAACAACAAGGGGGCGAATCTTCATCCGCCCCCTGTGTGTCCGCTTATTCCTGCGGTTCTTCTTCGTCTGCGGCAGCGTCGAGGGTTGGCTCGTCGACGTTGTCATCGCCGGCTGCGATCACCTCGCCCTCAAACTCCTCACCTTCCAGCTCTTCGCCTTCGACTTCCGACGGCTCCTGAACACGCTCCAGGCCGACCAGTTTTTCGTCCTTGGCCAGCTTGATCAGGGTCACGCCCTGAGTGTTACGGCCCAGGCTCGACACTTCAGCGACACGGGTACGTACCAGGGTGCCCTGGTCGGAGATCAGCATGATTTCCTCGCCGTCGAGCACCTGCACCGCGCCGACCAGACGGCCGTTGCGGTCGTTGCTGACCATGGCGATCACGCCCTGGCCGCCACGCTTGTACTCCGGGAACTCGCTGATGGCGGTGCGCTTGCCATAACCACGCTCGGAAGCGGTGAGGATCTGGCTGCCTTCTTCCGGGATCAGCATCGAAATCAGCTTCTGCCCTTCTGGCAGGCGCATACCGCGCACACCGCGGGCGGTACGGCCCATGGCACGCACGTCGGATTCCTTGAAGCGCGTGACCTTGCCGCCATCGGAGAACAGCATGACCTCACGCTCGCCATCCGTGATGGCAGCGGAGATCAGTACGTCGCCTTCGTCCAGCTCCAGGGCGATCAGGCCCACGCTGCGTTGACGGCTGAAGGATTCCAGCGGCGTCTTCTTCACGGTGCCTTTGGCGGTGGCCATGAAGATGAAGTGACCTTCGGTGTATTCCTCGACCGGCAGCATGGTGGTGATGTATTCATCACTGTCCAGCGGCAGCAGGTTGACCAGTGGGCGACCACGGGCAGCACGGGACGCTTCCGGGATTTCGTAGGTCTTGAGCCAGTACACCTTGCCCTTGCTGGAGAACAACAGCAGCGTGGTGTGGCTGTTGGCAACCAGCAGGTGAGCGATGTAGTCCTCATCCTTCACGCCGGTAGCCGATTTACCTTTACCACCACGACGCTGGGCCTGGTACGCAGCCAGCGGCTGGGTCTTGGCGTAGCCACCGTGGGAGATGGTCACTACACGCTCTTCTTCCGGGATCATGTCACCCAGGGTCAGGTCGAGGCGCGCATCGAGAATCTCGGTGCGGCGCACATCGCCGTATTCGGCGCGGATCACTTCCAGTTCTTCGCGGATCACTTCCATCAGGCGCACGGCGCTGCTGAGGATGCGGATCAACTCGCCGATCTGGTTGAGAATCTCCTGGTACTCGGCCAGCAGCTTCTCATGCTCCAGGCCGGTCAGGCGGTGCAGGCGCAGTTCCAGAATGGCCTGGGCCTGTTCCGGCGACAGGAAGTACTTGCCTTCGCGCAGACCGTATTGCGGGTCCAGGGTCTCCGGACGGCACGAGTCGGCGCCGGCACGTTCAACCATGGCCACCACGGCGCTGGATTCCCAAGGGGTGCTGATCAGCGCCTCTTTGGCTTCCGACGGGGTTGGCGAGGCCTTGATCAGGGCGATCACCGGGTCGATGTTCGACAGCGCAACTGCCTGGCCTTCCAGGATGTGGCCGCGTTCGCGGGCCTTGCGCAGTTCGAACACGGTACGGCGGGTGACCACTTCGCGGCGGTGACGCACGAAGGCTTCCAGCAGGTCCTTGAGGTTCAGGATGCGCGGGCGGCCATCGATCAGTGCAACCACGTTGATACCAAACACGCTTTGCAGCTGGGTCTGGGCGTAGAGGTTGTTGAGGATCACCTCAGGCACTTCGCCACGACGCAGCTCGATCACCACGCGCATACCGTCTTTGTCGGACTCGTCGCGCAGCTCGGTGATGCCTTCGAGCTTCTTCTCTTTGACCAGCTCGGCGATCTTCTCGATCAGGCGTGCCTTGTTCAGCTGGTACGGCAGCTCGGTGATGACGATCTGCTGGCGGCCACCGACCTTGTCGATGTCTTCGATGATCGAGCGGGCACGCATGTAAATGCGGCCGCGACCGGTGCGATAGGCTTCGATGATGCCGGCGCGACCGTTGATGATCGCGGCGGTCGGGAAGTCCGGGCCGGGGATGTATTGCATCAGCTCATCGACGGTCAGCTCGGGGTTGTCGATGAGGGCCAGGCAACCGTCGATGACTTCACCGAGGTTGTGCGGCGGGATGTTGGTCGCCATGCCCACGGCGATACCGCTGGAACCGTTGACCAGCAGGTTGGGGATCTTGGTCGGCATGACGGCCGGGATCATTTCGGTGCCGTCGTAGTTCGGCACCCAGTCCACGGTTTCTTTATGCAGGTCGGCCAGCAGCTCGTGCGCCAGCTTGGTCATGCGCACTTCGGTGTATCGCATGGCGGCGGCGTTGTCGCCGTCGACCGAACCGAAGTTGCCCTGGCCGTCTACCAGCAGGTAGCGCAGGGAAAACGGCTGGGCCATCCGAACGATGGTGTCGTACACCGCAGTGTCGCCGTGAGGGTGATACTTACCGATCACGTCACCGACAACACGGGCAGATTTCTTGTACGGCTTGTTCCAGTCGTTACCCAGCTCGCTCATCGCGAACAGCACACGCCGGTGCACGGGCTTCAAGCCATCGCGCGCATCAGGCAGTGCCCGACCGACAATTACGCTCATCGCGTAGTCGAGGTAGGACTGTTTCAGCTCGTCTTCGATATTGACCGGGAGGATTTCTTTGGCCAGTTCGCCCATGAGAAGCCTGATTCCTTTTTCGGGTGAAACCTCGTCACATCCATATGGGACGAACGAAGCTCGCCGCTGCCGGCAGAGTGCCTGACAACGACTTACGACAAATCAACGAGTTATGACACGGATCTGCACGTTATAGGCCGCCCCTCGGGGCAGCCCTGGAAACCGCCGGATGTTATCACAATCGCCGCCACGCACCTATCCCCCTGATGCGCATGGAGCATAGTAAGTTGACGGATGACAGGCTTGAGGGCGACGAGAGGGGCTCAGAGCTGGGTCAGGGGTATTTTTCCGGGCTGGATCGGAGGGATTTATTGACTTTTAGCGCCAATCGGGGGCAAGCCCCCTCCCACATTTTGAATGTGTTCACGATTCAAGTGTGGGAGGGGGCTTGCCCCCGATCGCTATCTGACAAGCATCGACGCCCTCAATGCAGGCGTTTACGGCACATCAATTTGGCCAAC
Source organism: Pseudomonas azotoformans (assembly GCF_900103345.1). Classification (NCBI taxonomy): domain Bacteria; kingdom Pseudomonadati; phylum Pseudomonadota; class Gammaproteobacteria; order Pseudomonadales; family Pseudomonadaceae; genus Pseudomonas; species Pseudomonas azotoformans. The sequence goes on along the minus strand of NZ_LT629702.1, from coordinate 6,548,077 downwards.
TTGGCGGTGTCCGGCCGTTCGACCACGCCTTTTTCGGTCACGATCACATCGATCAGGTCAGCCGGGGTCACGTCGAACACCGGATTGAAGGCCGCCACATCCGCCGCGAAGCGCTGGCCGGCGACTTCCAGCAACTCACCGGCATCGCGTTCTTCCAAGGCAACGTCATCGCCAGTGGCCATCATCAGGTCCAGGGTAGAACTCGGCGCCACCACCATGAAACGCACGCCGTGGTGCATCGCACACACGGCCAACTGGTAGGTGCCGATCTTGCTGATCACATCACCGTTGGCGGCAATGCAGTCGGCGCCGACGATCACCCAGGTCACGCCTTTGGTCTTGAGGATATGCGCACCGGCCGAGTCGGCATTCACCGTCACCGGGATGCCCTCGCCCGCCAGCTCCCAGGCGGTCAGCCGCGAACCTTGCAGCCAGGGCCGGGTTTCATTGGCGTAGACCTGCTCGACCATGCCTTCGAGGTAAGCCGCGCGAATCACCCCGAGCGCCGTCCCCACACCGCCGGTCGCCAGGGCACCCGCGTTGCCATGGGTGAGGATGGCCTGGGCATTGCCCTGGTGCTTGCGGATCAGCTCGACGCCGAGCTGGGCCATGGTCAGGTTGGCCTCGCGGTCACTTTCATGGATAGCGATGGCCTCCGCCTCCAGCACCGCCAGCGGGTCGGCGTGCTTTTTCACACGATCCAGGCGATCACGCATGCGCTTCAACGCCCAGAACAGGTTCGACGCGGTGGGTCGGGCATCGGCCAACAATGCGTAGTCTTCTTCCCACGCAGCCTGCCAGTCACCGCCTTCGGCGATCCGCTCACGGGCCGCCAGCACCAGGCCATATGCGGCGCTGATGCCGATGGCCGGCGCACCGCGCACTACCATCGAGCGAATGGCTGCAGCCACTTCATCGACCGTCACGCAGGCCACCCAGCTTTCCCGGGACGGCAAGGCACGCTGATCGAGCAGGTACAGTGCGCCATCACGCCAATCGATGGCCTTCACTTTCTCCGCTGCCAACAGTCGATCGCGCATCCCTTACTCCGCACTCATAAACAAAGCCGCCGATTATAGCGATCCGCCAGCCAGGACGCTCGGGTATACTTCGCCCTTCTTTTATAGCTGCCTGGGAAGAAGCCTGCGATGACCGCCACTGCCGCCCCGCTCGACTTATTGTTGCTGCCCACCTGGCTGGTACCTGTCGAACCCGCTGGCGTGGTGCTCAAGGAGCATGGCCTGGGCATCCGCGATGGGCGCATTGCCTTTATCGGGACTCGCCAGGCGGCGTTGAAACTGGCCGCCAGGGAAACCCGCGAACTACCTGGCATGCTGCTCAGCCCCGGCCTGGTCAACGCCCACGGGCACGCGGCGATGAGCCTGTTTCGCGGCCTGGCCGATGACCTGCCGCTGATGACCTGGCTGGAAAAACACATCTGGCCCGCCGAAGCCAAGTGGGTCGATGAAGCCTTCGTACGCGACGGCACCGACCTGGCCATCGCCGAACAGCTCAAGGGCGGCATCACCTGCTTCTCCGACATGTACTTCTACCCCAAGGTCGCCAGCGATTGTGTGCACAACAGCGGCATGCGCGCGCAGATCGCGATTCCGATCCTCGACTTCCCGATCCCCGGCGCCGGCAGCGCCGACGAGGCGATTCGCCAGGGTGTCGAGCTGTTCGGCGACCTCAAGCACCACCCGCGCATCAAGATCACCTTCGGCCCGCACGCGCCTTACACAGTGTGCGATGACAACCTGGAAAAAATCCGAGTGATCGCCGAAGAACTGGACGCCGCGATCCATATGCATGTTCACGAAACCGCCTTCGAAGTGCAGCAAGCGGTCGAACAGACCGGCGAGCGCCCATTGGCGCGCCTGGGTCGGCTCGGCCTGCTCGGCCCGCGCTTCCAGGCCGTTCATATGACCCAAATCAGCGAGGACGACCTGGCTTTGCTGGTAGAAAGCAACACCAGCGTCATCCATTGCCCGGAATCCAACCTGAAACTGGCCAGCGGCTTTTGCCCGGTGGAGCGTCTGTGGCAGGCTGGCGTGAATGTGGCCATCGGCACCGATGGCGCCGCCAGCAACAATGACCTCGACCTGTTGGGCGAAACCCGCACGGCGGCGATGCTGGCCAAGGCCGTCGCCGGTTCGGCCACCGCACTCGATGCCCATCGCGCCCTGCGCATGGCCACCCTCAATGGTGCGCGGGCCATGGGCCTGGAAAGCGATATCGGCTCGCTGGAAGTCGGCAAGGCGGCGGATATCGTTGCTTTCGATCTGTCGGGGCTGGCGCAACAACCGATCTATGATCCGGTCTCACAGCTTATATATGCCACCGGACGCGATTGCGTGAAACACCTTTGGGTCGCCGGCAAGCAATTGCTCGACGACCGGCAATTGACCCGCATGGATGAACAACAGTTGACCGCCACGGCCATCGCCTGGGGCCAACGCATCAGCGGGCACAGCGAATAACGAAGGTCTTGAACCCCGGCGTTCAAGACTGACAAACCGATTTATCAGATTTAGAGGATTCACCATGAGCAACGTCGACCACGCCGAAATCGCCAAATTCGAAGCCCTGGCTCACCGCTGGTGGGACCGCGAAAGCGAGTTCAAGCCTTTGCACGACATCAACCCGCTGCGGGTCAACTGGATTGACGAGCGCGTCAACCTGGCCGGCAAGAAGGTACTGGACGTCGGTTGCGGCGGCGGCATCCTCAGCGAAGCCATGGCTCAGCGCGGCGCGACCGTGATGGGTATCGACATGGGCGAAGCGCCCTTGGCCGTGGCCCAATTGCACCAGTTGGAGTCCGGGGTGAGCGTGGAATACCGCCAGATCACTGCCGAAGCCCTGGCCGAAGAAATGCCCGAGCAGTTCGACGTGGTCACCTGCCTGGAAATGCTGGAACACGTGCCCGACCCGTCCTCGGTGATCCGCGCCTGCTTCCGCATGGTCAAGCCCGGCGGCCAGGTGTTCTTCTCCACCATCAACCGCAACCCCAAGGCCTACCTGTTCGCGATCATCGGCGCCGAATACATCATGAAGCTGCTGCCGCGCGGCACCCACGACTTCAAGAAATTTATCCGTCCGTCCGAGCTGGGTGCCTGGAGCCGCCAGGCCGGGCTGACCGTCAAGGACATCATCGGCCTGACCTACAACCCGCTGACCAAGCACTACAAGCTGGCCAACGATGTGGACGTCAACTACATGATCCAGACCCTGCGCGAGGAGTGAGCCTGTGAAGTTGCGAGCGGTTCTCTTCGACATGGACGGTACCCTGCTGGATACCGCGCCGGACTTTATCGCCATCTGCCAGGCCATGCGCGCCGACCGCGACCTGCCGCCGATCAACCCCCAGCACATCCGCGATGAAATCTCCGGCGGTGCGCGGGCAATGGTTGCGGTGACCTTCTCGATGGACCCGGAATCCCCAGGCTTTGAAGAGCTACGCCAGGAGTTCCTCGAGCGCTACCTCAAGGGCTGCGCGGTCCACAGCAAGTTGTTCGACGGCATGGCCGAGCTGTTGGAAGACATCGAGAAGTCCAAGCTGATCTGGGGCGTGGTCACCAACAAGCCCCTGCGCTTTGCCGAACCGATCATGCAGCAACTGGGCCTGGCTGAGCGTTCGGCGCTGCTGATCTGCCCCGACCATGTGAAAAACAGCAAGCCGGACCCTGAGCCGATGATCCTGGCCTGCAAGATGCTCGGCCTGGACCCGGCCAGCGTGCTGTTCGTGGGCGATGACCTGCGTGATATCGAGTCCGGCCGCGACGCCGGCACCCGCACGGCCGCGGTGACTTACGGCTACATCCACCCGGACGACAACCCGCGCCATTGGGGCGCCGATGTGGTGGTGGATCACCCGCTGGAACTGCGCAAGGTGCTGGATAACGCACTGTGCAGTTGCTGATTATTCAACGCCCCCACCCTCTATGAAGACCCAATGTGGGAGGGGGCTTGCCCCCGATAGCGGTGTGCCAGCCCGCACCTATCGGACTGATAGGCCCTCATCGGGGGCAAGCCCCCTCCCACAGGGGATCTTCAGTGTTTTCGGATTTGGGGTTCATAAGCTGCTGAATTCTGTCGAGGCTATTTATGTTTGATTACTCCGCACGTCCAGAACTGCTCAAAGGCCGGGTGATCCTGGTCACCGGTGCCGGTCGCGGGATTGGCGCCGCGGCGGCGAAAACCTACGCCGCTCACGGCGCGACCGTGCTGCTGCTGGGCAAGACCGAAGCCAACCTGGCCCAGGTGTATGACGAAATCGAAGCCGCAGGCCAACCACAGCCAGTGGTGATCCCCTTCAACCTGGAGACCGCCCTGCCCCATCAATACGATGAGCTGGCAGCGATGATCGAAAAGGAATTCGGCCACCTCGACGGCCTGCTGCACAACGCCTCGATCATCGGCCCGCGCACGCCGCTCGAACAGTTGTCCGGCGAGAATTTCATGCGGGTGATGCACGTGAACGTCAACGCGATGTTCATGCTGACCAGCACCTTGTTGCCGCTGCTCAAGCTGTCGAAGGATGCGTCGGTGGTGTTCACCTCCAGCAGCGTCGGGCGCAAGGGCCGGGCTTACTGGGGCGCCTATGGCGTGTCGAAGTTTGCGACCGAAGGCTTGATGCAAACCTTGGCTGATGAGCTTGAGGATGTGGCAGCGGTACGCTCCAACAGCATCAACCCAGGCGGCACGCGCACCAGCATGCGCGCCCAGGCGTATCCAGGGGAAAACCCGATGGAACGGCCTGCTCCGGAAGAAATCATGCCGGTGTACCTGTACCTGATGGGGCCGGACAGTGCCGGCATCAACGGCCAGGCGTTCGACGCGCAATAACCGGCACATTGTAAAACCAAATGTGGGAGGGGGCTTGCCCCCGATTGCAGTGGATCAGTCAACAGATACAGTGACTGTCCCACCGCTATCGGGGGCAAGCCCCCTCCCACATTTTTCAGCAGTGTGGTTTAGTTTTTCACCACTTCTTCGAGGGTGAAGCGGCCCAACGGGTTCTGCAGGAAGTTGCTCACATTCTTGCGTGAGATGTTGATGTACGGGCTGTAGTACAAGTCGATCCAGTTCACATCCTGTTTCGCCAGTTTCTGCAATTCCACATACATCTGCTCACGCTTGACCGGATCGGCCTCGATCCGTGCCTGCGCCACCAGGTCCTTGACCTTATCGTTCTTGTAGCGGGTCATGTAGTTCTGGTTGGTGTCGTGGCCCAACACGAAGGTGGTCTTCTGGTCCGGGTCGAGGATGTCATTGGTCCAGTACATCACCGAAATATCGTACTCACCGTCCACCAGCATCTGCCAGCTCTGGGTCGGGTCGACCTTTTGCAGGTTGGCGGTCACACCGACCTTGGCCAACTGGTCCTTGATGATCACCGCAATCTGCTCGTCGGCCTCGTTGCCGGCGTTGACCACGTAGTTGAGCTTCAAGTCCTTGGCACCGGCCTGCTCCAGCAGCTTCTTGGCGGCGGTCGGGTCATACGGACGCTGCAGGTTGTTGGCGTAGTGGTACAGCGAGCCCTTTGGAATGTAGGAATAGGCCACAGTGCCCTGACCGTAGGTGGCGGTCTTCACCAACGATTGTTTGTCGATGGCCATGTCCAGCGCCTGACGCACTTCCGGCTTGGCCAGCAGGCCGTGGGCGTGGTTGATCAGCAGGTGATCTTCACGGGTGGACGGGTCGGCGTGGATCACCACGTTCTTGTCTTTCTTCAGCTCTTCAACCCGCGAGAACGGTACGAAGATCGCCGTGTCCAGCTCGTTGTTCTGCACCATGCGCATGCGCGTGTTGTCGTCAGTGACGGAGACCCACTCCACGCCATCCAGGCTCACGTTTTTTGCCTGCCAGAAGTTCGGGTTCTTCTTCAGGATCACCCGATCGCCCTTGCGCCACTCGTCCACGGTAAACGCACCGGAGGTTACCGGGTTTTCCGAGTAGGCGTCTTCGCCCATCTTGGTCATGGCTTTTTCCGACAGGATCGACACCGTCGGCGACGCCAGTTGCGAGAGGAAGGCTACAGCCGGGGTTTTCAGGGTGACCACCAGGGTTTTCGCATCCGCCGCCTTGGCCGTGTTGATCAGGTTGAACGGATCAGCCCACAGCGACGCCTTGTTGTCGCGGATACGCAGCAGGCTGAACGCCGCATCGTCGGCAGTAATGGCCGAGCCATCGGAGAACTTTGCGTCACGCAGTTTGAAGGTGTAAGTCAGCCCGTCCTTGGAGATATCCCAGCTTTCAGCCAGGCCCGGCTCCATCTTGGTGCCCAGGTTGTCGACGCGCACCAGAGTGTCGTAGACATTGGCAAATACCCAGGTGTCGCGGTTTTGCGCGCTTTTGATCGGGTCGAACGTGGTGCTGTCTTCACGGCAGCCGATGGTCAGTACACCGGCGGCCTGCGCGAAACCGGCAGTCAGCGACCAGGCGGTCAGTGTGGCGGCGGCGAGCAACTTCAAGTGGCGCGATTGCATGTCATAACTCCTTGTTCATGAATGGCAGGGATGGGTTAAAGCAAAGGTTCTTCAAGCACGCAACTGTACCGATGCTCGTGCAGGAAATGCGTTGGCGGCAACACCACGGAACACAAGGCGCGGGCATGCCGGCAACGCGGGTGGAAGGCGCAGCCGGTGGGCAAATTCAGTGGGCTCGGTGGTTCACCCGGCAAAGGCTGCGTAGGTAACGGCCGATGCGGATCGATCTCGGGAATCGCCTGGATCAACGCCGCCGTGTACGGGTGACGCGGTGAAGTAAAGACCGCCTCCACTGGCCCCTCCTCGACGATCTTGCCCAGGTACATCACCGCCACGCGGTCACACAGGCGGCGCACGATGGCCAGGTCATGGGCGATGAACAGGATCGCCAGGTTCATGCGCTGTTGCAGTTCCAGCAGCAGGTTGATGATCTGGCCCTGGATCGACACGTCCAGTGCTGCCACGCACTCGTCGGCGATGATCAGACGTGGTTCCACCGCCAGCGCCCGGGCAATGCCGACGCGCTGGCACTGGCCACCGCTGAGGGAGCCGGGTTTGCGGCTGGCCAGTTCGGGGCGCAGGCCGACCAGGTCGAGCAGTTCATTCACACGAGCTGCAACTTGCTCTGGCGCGACTTTGCGCTGCACGCGCAGCACCTCGGCGATGGTTTCACCGATGGTGTGGCGCGGGTTCAACGCGGCGTACGGGTCCTGGAAGATCATCGCGGTTTCATGCCGCAGGCGAGTGATATCGATGGCGCTGCCGTGGGCCATGTCGATGCCATCAAACAACACCTGACCGGCGCTGATCGGGTTGAGGTGCAGGATGGCGCGGCCCAGGGTGCTTTTGCCACTGCCGGACTCACCCACCAGCCCCAGGGTTTCACCCGCCGCCAGGTTCAGCGACACGCCATTCACCGCCCTCACCCACTGCTTGTTCAAGCCGAACACGCCGGTGCCGGAGGCGGCAAACTTCACCTCAAGGTCCTTGATCTGCAACAGGCTCATGGCTGCACTCCCAACGGGTAATGACAGGCCACTCGCGCACCTTGTGGCAGCACCTCGGTGCACAAGACGCCGACCTGCGGGCAGCGCGGGTTGAAGCGGCAACCGGCGGGCAATGCGTCCAGCAACGGCGGCTGCCCAGGGATCGTGCGCAGCAAGGCGTGGCCGCTGCTGTGGGCGGGCTGGCAATCGATCAGGCCGGCGGTGTAAGGGTGCTGCGGTCGAGCCAGCAAGTCGTATTTGCTGCCGTGCTCGCACAGCCGCCCGGCATACATCACTGCGATGGAATCACAGGTTTGCGCCACCACGCCGAGGTCATGGGTAATCATGATGATCGACAGGCCGCGCTGATCACGCAGGTCCAGCAGCAACCGCAGGATCTGCGCCTGCACCGTCACATCCAGGGCCGTGGTCGGCTCGTCGGCGATCAGCACTTTAGGGTTGCAGCCCAGCGCCACGGCGATCATTGCGCGCTGGCGCATGCCGCCAGAAAACTCGTGAGGGTAGTTGTCGACCCGCGCTTGGGGATCGGGGATGCCAACCTGGCGCAGCACGTCGATAGCCTGCAATCGTGCGTCTTTTTTTGACGCGCCTTGATGCAGTCGAATGCCTTCGGCAATCTGCTCGCCGATACGCATCAGCGGGTCGAGGTGGCTGCTGGGGTTCTGGAAGATCATGCCCAGTTGGCCGCCGCGCACGGCGCGCATGCCAGCATCATCCAGTGCCAACAGGTCTTGGCCGGCCAGCCGCACTGCGCCGCCTTGCACGCGCAGGCTGGGCGATGGCAGCAGGCGCATCAGGCCGCGACAAGCCATGGTCTTGCCTGAGCCGCTCTCCCCTACCAGGCCGAGGATTTCGCCTTCGGCCAGGTCGAACGACACTCGGTCGACCAGGGTCACCTCGCGCCCGGCATCGTTGGCGATGACACTGAGGTCGCGCACTTGCAGCAGACTCATGAGCGGTCCCCCAACACTTGCGCTACGCCATCGGCGAGCAAGCTGAAGCCCATGGCCAGGGTCACGATGGCCAGCCCCGGAAAGGTACAGATCCACCACGCGGTGGTGATAAAGGCCTGCCCCTCGGCGACCATGGTGCCCCATTCGGCGGTCGGCGGTTGCACGCCCAAGCCCAGGTAGCTCACGGCGGCGCCATTGAGCAGCACCAGCACCGCGTCCGACATGGAAAACACAATCGAGCCGAACATCGCATTGGGCAGCAGATGCCGGAACAGAATGCGCCCGTGGCCAAAGCCCAGGCTCTTGGCGGCCAGGGCAAACTCGCTTTCCTTGAGCACCAGGATCTGCGAGCGGATCAGCCGCGCATACGACACCCAGCCGACCAGCGCCATGGCAATGTAGAAACTCTTCAAGCCCGGCCCGAGGATGGCCATGATCGCCAGCATCAGCACCAGGAACGGAAACGCCAGGATCACGTCGATCACGCGCATGCAGACGCTGTCGAAGCGCCCGCCGATATACCCGGAAACCGCGCCGATGAAGGTGCCGATCATGAACGGGAAGATCACCCCGACAATCGCCAGTTGCAGGTCGATGCGCGCGCCCCAGATCACTCTCGAAAGGATGTCCCTACCGTAGTTATCCGTACCAAACGGATGCGCAAGACTCGGACCGAGCAAACTGAAATCGGTGTTCTGCGCAATCGGGTCATACGGCGCGATCCACGGCGCAAACAGCGCAAGCGCCAACCACAGCAGCAGAATCAACAGGCCCCACGCCGCCGTCAGCCGGCCATTGCGAAAACCGAAGCGCAGGCGCATGCGCCACGGGGCAATCAACGGGCGGCTGCTCATTGCATCTTCACCCGTGGGTCGAGGGCCACCGTCACCACGTCAGCGATGAAGTTGACCACCACCGTCGCGCAGGCCAGCACCATGGCCACGCCCTGCACCACCATGTAATCGCGGGTAAAGATCCCGCGCACCAGCAATTGGCCGATACCGGGGATCGCGAACAGGCTTTCGATCACCACCGTGCCGCTGATCAGCCAGCCGATGTTCACCGCCAGCAGGTTGACCGCCGGCACCAGGGAATTAGGCAGTACATGCCGGCGAAACACGGCGGCTTCCGACAGCCCACGGGCGCGGGCGGCGGTCACGTGATCAGCCTGCAACTCCATCAGCATGCTCGCCCGCAGGTTGCGCACCAGCACCGCCGACAGCGCCAGGGCAATCGTCAGGCACGGCAGCACCATATGGTGCGCCTTGTCCAGCCAGGTGCGGCCGTAGCCGGACACCGGAAACAAGCCCCACTGCACACTCAGCAACAGGATCAGCATCAAGCCCAGCCAGAACGCCGGCATGCCCAGGCCAACCGTGGTGAACACGCGGATCAGGTTGTCCGCCCAGCCGCCCTTGTTGCGTGCGGCCCACGTCGCCAGCGGCACCGCGATCAGCAGCGCCAGCACCACGCTGCCCAGTACCAGTACTAGGGTGGGCTCGATGCGCGTGACAATCAGCTTGAGAGCGTCGACCTTGTACAGCAGCGATTGGCCGAGGTCGCCCTTGAGCAAGTTCTTGAGGAAGTAGAAATATTGCAGCCACAACGGCTGGTCGAGGCCGTACTGGGCGCGGATCTTCAGCAAGGCATCCGGCGTGCTGCGCGAGCCCAGCAAGGCGCGCGCCGGGTCGCCGGGGATCGAGCGCACCAGCACAAAGGTGATCAGGCTGATGCCAAACAGCACCGGCAGCAACTGCAGCGGCCGGGACAGCACAAAACGATAACGCGCCAGGTTCATCCGTCAGCCTCGGTGACGAGCGAGGAAGTCCAGCAACACCGGGAAATACGCCTGGGGCTCCTCGTAAAAAGGCATATGGCTGCTGTTGGGGAACACATGCAATTCGGCGTGTCGGGCCGCCATTTTCATGCGCATGGCGCAGGCGGGGGTGAGTTCGTCGTGCTGGCCGGTGGTGATCAGGATCGGCATCTTGAACTCGGCCATCTCGGGGATGCGGTTCCAGTCCTTGAGGTTGCCGATGTAGAGGAATTCGTTGGGGCCCTGCATGGTTTCGTAGGGGCCCATGTTCCAGTCGTCGAGAGAGCGCTTGACCGGTGCAGGCCACTCGTCCAGTCGGCACACGTGGCGGTAGTTGAGCAAGGTGATCGCCGCCTGGTATTGCGGGTGGTCGAGGGTGCCCATGGCCTCGTGGCGTTGCATCATGGCCACGGTTTCGCTGCCAAGGGCGCCGCGCAGGCGCTCCAGCTCCTGGGACAGGTGCGGAATGTCGCCCACGGTGTTTTCGAGGATCAGGCTTTTCAGTGCGTCGGGGTAATGGATGGCGTATTCGATACCGAGCCAGCCGCCCCAGGAATGCCCGAGCAGATGCACACGGCCCAGGTCCAGGGCCTGACGCACGGTTTCGACTTCTTCGACATAACGGCGGATTTCCCACAGTGAGACATCGGTGGGTCTGGCTGATGCGCCCGTGCCAAGCTGGTCGAATGCAACCACTCGCAGGTTATGGTCCTTGAGCCAGCCATGGGCGTCGCGCAAGTAGTCACACGGCAGGCCCGGCCCGCCGTTGAGGCACAGCAGCACCTCATCGCCTTCGCCAAAGCTGTAGACCACGAGGTTATGGCCGTCGACTTGCACGTTGTACTGCTGGTCGGGGGCAATTTCACGCCACATGCATACATTCCTTGTGTAGTGTCGGCCTGGCGGGTAGCGGGCCGTATATCAGGCCAACACTACCGAGGATGCCGCGCGTCCATAACCTAGCATTTCTTATAGGTTTGGCCTGGCAGTCCTTCGCCGGGGCGTGGCATTCTACTTGCAGCAAGTCGAGATTCAAATGAAATCGGGAGCAGAACGGATGCTGGCCAAGCTGACTGCCTTAAATCACCGTCTGATGCCGGGCAGGAGCCTGGACGAGCAGATGGACAACACCTTTATCCTCGCCCAGCAACTGGGCTTCGACGCCTTGGTGTACGACTACACCCCGGTGCCGATCGACCAGGATGGTGCATTGATCACCCCTTCGGTGCTGCAACTGCGCAACACCCCGCCCGACTGGCATGCCTTGTGGTGCAGCGAAGGGTTCTACCAGATCGACCCGGTGCAACATCTGGCCCTGAGCCGGGTGTCGCCGTTCGTGTGGTCCTACGACGTCAAGGCCGACACCCCGCTGCAAAAGATCATCGACCCCTGCCACGCGCCGGTTTCATCCTACCTACATGACCAGCAATTGACCTGCGGGGTCAGCGTGCCGATCCACCTGCCCCGCGGTGGCTTTGCCTCGCTGACCGGCCTGCGTACCGGCAATGCCCGCAACGTGCTGCAGGATGCGCAGCAGACCCTGTCGGATTTCGGCCTGATTTCCCATGCGTTACAGGAGGCCGCCTACCCGCTGTTCAGCAAAGAGCTGCGCACTTACCCGCATATCCACCTGACCAAACGCGAACGTGAGTGCCTCAAATGGGCTGCCGACGGCCTGACTGCGGCCGAAATTGCCACACAACTGAGCCGTTCCCTGGCGGTAGTCACCCTGCACCTGGCCTCGGCCATGCACAAGCTGGGGGCCAAGAACCGCGTGCAAGCGGTGGTGCGCGCCACCCATTACCGCCTGCTCGACGATTGACCGCCGGGCAAAACCTAGCTGTTTTGCTAGTTACTTAAATTTCTTTCACCCATTATCGTGTCCCCGATCCTTTTTTCAGAGCAGGGCACGAAATGGAATTCATCGAAAAAATCCGCGAAGGGTATGCGGCGTTTGGCGCCTACCAAACCTGGTACCGCGTCACCGGTGACCTCTCCAGCGGTCGCACGCCCCTGGTGGTTATCCACGGCGGCCCCGGATGCACCCACGATTACGTTGACGCGTTCAAGGATGTCGCCGCCAGCGGCCACGCCGTGATCCACTACGACCAACTGGGCAACGGCCGCTCCACTCATCTGCCCGACAAAGACCCATCCTTCTGGACCGTAGGCCTGTTTCTCGAAGAACTGAACAACCTGCTGGACCATCTGCAGATCAGCGATAACTACGCGATCCTCGGCCAGTCCTGGGGCGGCATGCTCGGCAGCGAACACGCGATCCTGCAACCCAAAGGCCTGCGTGCGTTCATCCCGGCCAATTCGCCAACATGCATGCGCACTTGGGTCAGCGAAGCCAACCGCCTGCGCAAATTATTGCCTGAAGGCGTGCATGAAACCCTGCTCAAGCACGAAACCGCCGGCACCTATCAGGACCCGGAATACCTCGCCGCATCGCGGGTGTTCTATGACCATCACGTGTGCCGGGTCATCCCATGGCCCGAGGAAGTGGCGCGCACCTTCGCCGCGGTCGACGCCGACCCGACGGTGTACCACGCCATGAGCGGCCCGACCGAGTTCCATGTGATCGGCAGCTTGAAAGACTGGAAATCCACTGGCCGCCTATCGGCGATCAACGTACCGACCCTGGTGATCTCAGGCCGGCACGACGAGGCCACGCCACTGGTAGTCAAGCCGTTCCTGGATGAAATCGCCGATGTGCGCTGGGCGCTGTTTGAAGACTCCAGCCACATGCCCCATGTGGAAGAACGCCAGGCGTGCATGGGGACTGTGGTGAAGTTTCTGGATGAGGTGTGTTCGGCAAAATACAAAGTGCTCAAGGCCAGCTGAATGCTCAAGCTGGATGCATTCCAATTGTGGGAGGGGGCTTGCCCCCGATGACGGGGGATCAGCTGAGTGATGGGTTGCTGACACACCGCTATCGGGGGCAAGCCCCCTCCCACATTCAGACCTCAGTGGTTTGAGGCTTTGCGGCCTTCTTCGACACTTCCGCCACCAACGGGATTTCCCTGCCCTGCGCATCAAACAACTTGCCGCCCTTGAAGTAATCCCCATCACGCAGTTCCGACACATCGCGAAAGCACAAGCTACGCTCGGTCCCCGCCACAAATACCGACTGCTGGTCCGAGTTACCGGCGGTGAAATGGTTGAACGCCAGGTTCAGCAGGATCGCCATGATTGCCGATGAGCTGATCCCCGAGTGGAAAATAGTCGCGAACCAAGTCGGGAAGTGATCGTAGAAGCTCGGTGCCGCAATCGGGATCATGCCAAAACCGATGGAAGTGGCGACGATGATCAGGTTCATGTTGTTGCGGTAATCGACCTTGGACAAGGTGCGGATACCACTGGCCGCCACGGTACCGAACAGCACAATCCCGGCCCCGCCCAACACTGAAGTGGGCACCGCCGCGATCACGCGCCCCATGAAGGGCAGCAAGCCGAGGATCACCAGGAACAGCCCGCCCGTGGCCACCACGAAGCGGCTCTTGACCCCGGTCACCGCCACCAGCCCGACGTTCTGAGCGAAGGCGCTTTGGGTGAACGAACCGAAGATCGGCGCAAACATGCTCGACAGCATATCGGCGCGCAGCCCGTTGCCCAGGCGTTTTGAATCGACTTTGGTGTCGATGATTTCACCCACCGCCAGGATATCCGCCGAGGTCTCGACCAGGGTCACCATCACCACGATGCACATGGAAATGATCGCGGCCACGTGAAAGGTGGGCATGCCGAAATGGAAGGGTGTGGGGAAACCGAACATCGGCCCCTGGGTCACACCCGAGAAGTCAGCCATGCCGAGGAACACCGCAATCACGGTGCCGATCACCATCGCCAACAGGATCGACAGGCGCGAGATGGTCGCGCTGCCGATCTTGCTCAGCAGCAACACCAGTACCAGGGTCAGCGCCGCCAGGCCGATATTGGACATGCTGCCGAAATCTGCAGCGCGGCTGTTGCCGCCCATGGCCCAGCGCGCCGCAACGGGCATCAGGGTCAGGCCGATGGTGGTGATCACAATGCCCGTCACCAACGGCGGGAAAAACTTGGTGATCCGTGAGAACACCGGGGTTATCAATAAACCAATGAACGACGCGGCCATCACCGCACCGAGAATCGCCGGCACACCACCGGCGCCATCACTGCCGACAATCGCCACCATGGTTGCCACACCGGCGAACGATACGCCCTGCACCAGCGGCAACTGGCAGCCGAAAAACGGCAGGCCCAGGGTCTGCAACAGCGTGGCCAGGCCACCGGCAAACAGCGACGCGGCGATCAGCAGGCCGATATCCGCCGGCGACAAACCTGCCGCCTGGCCGACGATCAACGGTACCGCGACGATGCCGCCGTACATGGTGAGCACATGTTGCAGGCCGTAAGCCATGTTGGCGGCGACGCCGAGATTCTCATCTTCTGGCCGCTGCGGTAACGCCTTCGGGATAGTCATGGTGAGGGGTTCTCTGTTTTTGTTGTGCGGTCACTGTATGCAACGTTTGGACTGGATGTCCATAGAGTTGTATACAATCTATCGAACAAGTTACCCTTCATCGGCGTTACAAAAACAATCCGGCCGTGATGAGCCAGAACGCCAAAGGACCCATAACAATGAAAAAGGCACTACAGGGCGCAACCGTCGCACTCACCCTCCTCGGCGGCGGGGAGGCCGTCGCGGTGGAATGGATGAACAACAGCGTAGGATTCCGCTACGGCCAGCAGTTCACCAACCCGAACAACCCCGATGAATTCAGCAAGCGCATCTACAGCTTCACCCACGCCAGCGGCTACCAGTACGGCAGCAATTTCCTCAACCTCGATGTGTTCCTGTCCGACAGCCGCGACCCGCGCAAGGGTACGGACCATGGCGGGAGTGAGGTGTACGCGGTGTACCGCCACCAGTTGTATGCATCGCGGGTATTCGATGTGCCGCTGGGCACCGGTTTGGTCAAGGATTACGCGCTGACGTTGGGTTTCGATGCCAACCGCAACAACAACTTCGCCTCAGCCAAGAAGCGCGCCCTGGTGATCGGCCCGACCTTGAAGTTCAACACCGTCGGCGTGCTGGACCTGAGCCTGCTGTACTACAAGGAAAGGAACCACACCGGCATCCCCGGCGCGCAGGAGTCGAACCACACCTTCGACGATACCTACATGCTTAACCTGACGTGGATGCGCCCGTTCGAGATCGCCAACCATGCGGCGAAATTCCAGGGTTTTATCAATTATGTCGGGGAAAAAGGCGAGGACTATCACGGCCGCGACACCGCGCCGGAAGCCCTGATGCGCACCGCGCTGATGGTGGCGGTGCGGCCGGGCAAGAATGTGAAGCCGAACCTGTACCTCGGCGTGGGTTACGAGTACTGGCATAACAAGTTCGGCGTGGATGGCGGCCGGGGTAGCCGCACATCGACGCCGACGGTGAACTTGGAAGTGACGTTCTAACTGAAGAAACCCAATCAAACTGTGGGAGGGGGCTTGCTCCCGATAGCAATCGGTCAGCCAGCACATCGAGTACTGACACTCCGCCATCGGGAGCAAGCCCCCTCCCATATTTTTCAGCGTATTGTCAGTTCAAGCGCTGGCCAGTTCCGAATTTTCCGCCTTGGGTCGCGCCAGCCAGTACCCCAACACGGCCAACGGCGCGGTCGCCAGCATCACGATCACGGTAATCAGAAGTGGCTCATCGATCATCGAAGACACTACCAGACTGCTGAGAAAACACAGCCCCAATTGCAGCGTATTTTGCAGCGCCGCCGCCTTGCCGGAGTTTTCCGCAAACGGCATCAGCGCATTCGCCACGACGATGGGGTAACTGGCACCGTTGCACAGCGCCATCAGGCAGAACGGAATCAGCAAGGTGGTAAGGCTCGGCACGGTCAAGGTTGCGATCAGGTACAACGCCACCATGCTGATGCAATACGCCAGCAGCAGCCACGGCAACAGTGTCTTGCCCTGGAAGTGCTGCAAGGCGCTGCGGCAGCTGTAGCCGCCGACCAGGAACGCCAATGTGGGCAGCACGTAGCTCAAGCCGATGTCATTCGGGCTGTAGCCCATGCCGCCCAGGATGAAAGGCGACGCCGTCAGCCAGGCGAAGAAACTGGCCGAGCACGCGGCAAATATCATGACATTGCCGGTGAACACGCGAGACGTCAGTAACTGTCCATAACCCAGGCGCGAAGGTTCGCCCTTCTCCGTCTGACGTTTCGCTACTGTGCGCAGGAACAACGTCGGCAACAGCAACAGTAACGACACCCCCAGCAGTACGCCGAAGATCGCCTGCCAGCCGAAGTGATTCAGCACCATCGCGCCCAACAGCGGCGCTAAAGCCGGTGACAACGACATCAACGGCATGATGCTGGCGAACACGCGGTGAGCCTTGGCGGCCGGGTAGCGGTCGATCACCAGCGCCTGCCAGCTGACAGCGGCGGCGCACACGCCAATGGCCTGGATAAAACGCAATGCCAGCAGCTGCGGCGCCGTTTCGACCCAGAACATGCCCGCACAACCCAGCACAAACAGGCTCAGCCCGGCGAGCAGGATCGGCTTGCGCCCCAGGCGGTCGGACAACGGCCCCCACAACAACTGCCCGACCGCAAAGCCGGCGAGGAAAATACTCAAGCTGGCGCCCACGGCACCGGCGCCAATCTGCAATTGCTCGCCCATGGCGCCGAACGCCGGCAAATACATGTCCATGGCGAGGTAACCGAGCATGCTCAGCCCCGCCAGATACCAGGTGAAACCAAAAGAATTTTTCATTGAAGCCTTGTTGATCCTGCCATCAAACTATTTGCTGACTGCCGCCCATTATGAAGCTGACAGTTTTGGTGTGAAGCGATAATAATTGGACACTCTTATCAATAAATTTGAAGGCACCCGCCATGTGGTCTGAATATTCGCTGGACGTTGTCGACGCAGTAGCGCGTCATGGCAGCTTCAGCGCCGCTGCGCAGGAACTGCACCGGGTGCCGTCGGCCATCAGCTATACGGTGCGCCAGCTTGAAGAATGGCTCGCGGTGCCGCTGTTCGTGCGTCGCCACCGGGACGTCGAGCTGACGCCTGCGGGCCGGCTGTTTATCGACGAAGCCCGTGGCGTGATGAAAAAGATGCTCGGCACCCGACGCCTTTGCCAGCAAGTGGCCAACGGCTGGAGTGGTCAGTTGAAGGTGGCGGTGGATTCCATCGTCAAACCCAAGCGCTGCCGGCAGCTGGTGGTGGATTTCTACCGGCAGTTTCCCGAAGTCGAGCTGTTGCTGGAGTACGAGGTGTACAACGGCGTGTGGGATGCCCTGGCGGATGAGCGCACCGACATTGTGATCGGTGCCACCAGCGCGGTGCCGGTGGCCAGCCGCTTCACCTTTCGCGACATGGGTTTGTTGAATTGGCTGTGCGTGGTCAGCGCGCGCCACCCGTTGGCCATCGTCGAGGGCTTGCTGAGTGACGATCAACTCCGGCCCTTCGCCTCGTTGTGCATGACCGACACCTCACGCAACCTGCCCAAGCGCGACACCTGGACCCTGGATAACCAGCGCCGGCTGGTGGTGCCGAACTGGTCCTCGGCCCTCGATTGCCTGCGTGACGGCCTGTGCGTCGGCATGGCGCCGGCGCATCAGGTGTTGCCGTGGATAGAACGCAGCGAGCTGGTGGCGCTGCAATTGAGCCGACCGTTTCCGGCCAGCCCGTCATGCGTGGCCTGGGCACAGGACAAGCTGTCCCCGGCCATGGCCTGGTTGTTGGAGTACCTGGGCGATACCGAAACCCTGAACCAGGAATGGCTCAATGGGCCTGATCCAGTAATCGGGTAATGGCCCGCACGATCATCTCGACCTCTTTGGCATCCAGGATCAGCGGCGGCAGCAGCCGAATGACCTTGCCCCGCGTGACGTTGATCAACAGGCCGTGTTCCTGGGCGGCGCGCTGGGCCAGGTCGCGGTACGGGCTGGCCAGCTCGATACCGATCATCAACCCCTGCCCGCGAATCGCCAGTACGTGCGGGTGCTCACTCAACTCCACTTGCAACCGCGTCAACAAGCGCTCGCCCTGTTGTGCCGCGTTGTGCAGCAAGCCTTGTTCTTCGATGATGTCCAGCACGGTGCACCCCACGCGACACGCCAGTGGATTGCCACCGAAGGTGCTGCCGTGGCTGCCCGGCGTGAACAACTGCGCGACAGCCGACCGCGCCAGGCATGCGCCGATTGGCACGCCATTGCCGAGGCCTTTGGCCAGGGTCATCACGTCCGGGACAATGCCTTCATGCTGGAAGGCGAACCAGGTGCCGGTGCGGCCGATGCCGGTCTGGATTTCATCGAGGATCATCAGCCAGCCATGGCGCGTGCAGTGATCGCGCAGGGCCTGCAGATAGCCCGGAGGCGCCGGCAGCACACCACTTTCGCCCTGGATCGGCTCCAGCAGAACCGCTGCGATGCGCGCCCCATATTCTTTTGTGATGGCTTCTATGGCGGCGATATCACCAAAGCCCACCTTGAGAAAGTCCCCCGGCAAGCGTTGGAAACCCAAGCGCACCGACGGCCCATCACTGGCAGCCATGGTGCCTAGCGTGCGGCCATGAAAGGCGTTTTCCATCACCACCACCAACGGCTCTTCAATACCCTTTTTCCAGCCATGCAGCCGCGCCAGCTTCAACGCTGTTTCGTTGGCTTCGGCGCCAGAGTTGTTGAAGAACGCCCGGTCCAGGCCAGACAGTTGGGTCAGGCGCTGGGCCAGTCGCTGTTGCCAGTCGATGCTGTAAAGGTTGGAGGTATGCAGCAGCAAGCCTGCCTGTTCGCTGATCGCCGTCACCAGCCTGGGGTGCGAGTGACCGACATTGGTCACCGCCACACCCGCCACCGCATCAAGGTATTCGCGGCCCTGCTGGTCCCACAGGCGCGTGCCCAGGCCGTGGGTAAAGCTCAGGGCCAGGGGTTGGTAGGTGGTCATCAGGCAGGCGGCGGTCATGGTGCGGTCTCCAGTGCATCGTTGTGATGGCTTCAGTATCGTTAGCCACCTGAGCTGGATAAACTGTACATTCCTGCAATGACTTTAAATCAGGGCTTTATAATGGACCTGTTCCAAGCGATGTCGGTGTACGTGAAGGTAGTCGAGACCGGCAGCATGACGGCGGCGGCCCACGCCTGCGGGATGTCGACCACCATGGTCGGCAATCACCTGCGCGCGCTGGAACAACGCCTGGGCGTCAGCCTGCTCAAGCGCACCACGCGCAAACAGAGCCTCACGGAATTCGGTGGGCAGTATTACCAGCGCTGCCTGGAAGTATTGGGGCTGGTGGCCGACTCCGAGCAACTGGCCGAACAAGCCCATAGTGATATCCCCAAGGGCACCCTGCGCATCACCGCGCCGCCCGTATTCGGCACCGAACGCCTTACACCGGCCTTGAGCGAGTTTTCCCGGCGCTACCCGCTGATCAACCTGTACGTGGTGCTGAGCAACGAGCGGATGGACTTGGTCGACAGCGGCTTCGACGTGGCGATACGTCTGGGCGAACTGGAAACATCGAGCCTGATCGCCCGGCCAATGCAGGACTACACCCTCACCCTCTGCGCGTCACCTGCGTACCTGGCGCGACGCGGCACGCCTTCGAAACCCGAGGACCTCAGGCAGCATGACTGCCTGGCGTTCGCCTACCCGGCCAATGACAATTGGCGCGACACCGAAAAACTCTGGCGCATGACCGACGATAGCGGCGAGGTGGAAGTGCCGGTGTCCGGCTCATTGACCATCAACAGCTCGCAAGGCTTGCGCCAGGCGGCCGTCAACGGCATGGGCATCATCATGCTGGCCGATGCCCTGGTACAACCGGACCTGGAGAGCGGCAAACTGGTAGCCTTGTTGACCACCTATCGACTGCCCAGCCGCCCCATGCATCTGCTCTACGGCCAGGACCGGTATCGCCTGCCCAAGCTGCGCGCCTTCGTGGATTTCGCCATGGAAAAGTGGGCGCGCTAGAAGCCCACGCCCAACTCACGCAACTGCGCGGCCGTGCGCTCGGCAGACACATGGTGAATCCCCTGCCAGCCCAGTGCGATGGCCGCTTCGATATTGCCGGCAACGTCATCGATAAACACCACTTCAGCCGGCTGGATATCCGGCAACTGGGCCCGTGCCTGGCTGAGGCTGGCGTGGTAGATCGCCGCGTCAGGCTTGATCAGCTTCAACTCGCCGGATACCACGATGTCGCGAAAACACTGCAGGAACGGGTAATTGGCCCGCGCATAGGGGAACGTCTCGGCGGACCAGTTGGTAAGCCCGAACAACGGCATATCGGCTCGGTGCAATGCTTCGAGGATCGCCACGCCCTCCGGCAACGGCCCTCGCAGCATCTCGTGCCAACGGTCGTAATAGGCTTGAATCAAGCGCTCATGATGCGGGTATTGTTCGATCAGGCTGCGGGTGCCATCGGCCAGGGAGCGACCGGCGTCCTGCTCGGTGTTCCAGGCCTGCGTGCAGATGTTATCGAGGAACCATTGCCGCTCATGCTCGTCGGCAATCAGCTTGCGGTACAGGTGCTGCGGGCTCCAGTCGAACAGGACACCGCCGAAATCAAAAACCACTGCACGAATCGTCATCAGATCCTCCGTTAGCCTGAATGTGATAGCGGCTGGAGTCTGGCATATCGGAGCGATCGGACGCTGCTCAAAAATGTGTAAGAGGGTTCTGAAGGCAGCCTTTTTCAGCGGCCATAAAAAACGGCCCCGAAGGGCCGCCTTTTTGAACCGGATCACTTACGCCTGAATCAGGCCGTTGATCTTCACGGTCGGATTCACGTCAGCCTCGTAATCCACGCCGTCGATTTCAAAGCCGAACAAACGCAGGAACTCCGCCTTGTAGCCGGCAAAATCGCTGATTTCGTTGACGTTGTCGTCGGTGACCTGGTTCCACAGGGCCGCCACGGCGTCCTGGACTTTCGGTTCCAGCTCGGCCAGGTCGGCACGCAGGCGGCCGTCGGCGTCGAGTTTAGGCTGGCTGCCATACAGGCTGTCCTTGAACAGGCCGTAGACCTGCTCGATGCAACCTTCGTGGGTGCCTTGCTCTTTCATCACTTTGAACAGCAGCGACAGGTACAGCGGCATGATCGGGATAGCGGAGCTGGCCTGGGTGACCACGGCCTTGAGCACCGACACGCGGGCGTCGCCCTTGAGCGCGGCGAGGTTGTCGCGCAGGGTCAGGACTTTCTTGTCGAGGTCTTTCTTGGCTTCGCCGATGGAGCCGTTCCAGTAGATGTCCTGGGTCAGCTTTTCACCCAGGTAGGTGAACGCGGTGGTCTTGGCGCCTTCGGCCAGGACGTCGGCGTCACGCAGGGCGTCGATCCACAGCTGCCAGTCTTCGCCGCCCATGACTTTCACGGTGCCGTCGATTTCTTCCTGGGTCGCGGGTTCCAGGGTGGTGTCGACCACAACGCCTTTGTCGGTGTTGATGCCGCGCAGGGTCACGGCCTTGCCGATCGGCTTGAGGGTGGAGTTGTGCACCACGCCTTGCGGGTCGGTACGGCGTGGCGCAGCCAGGCTGTAAACAACCAGGTCGATCTTGCCCAAGTCTTTCTTGATGGTTTCGATGGTCAGGCGCTTGATCTCGTCGGAGAACGCGTCGCCGTTGATGCTCTTGGCGTACAGGCCTTTTTCGACGGCAAACTTTTCGAACGCGGCGCTGTTGTACCAGCCGGCGGAGCTCAGCTTGCCCTCTTCGCCTTCTTTCTCAAAAAACACGCCCAGGGTGTCGGCGCCGCAGCCAAACGCGGCACTGATGCGCGCGGCCAGGCCGTAGCCGGTGGACGCGCCGAGGACCAGCACCTTTTTCGGGCCGCCTTCGATGGCGCCGTGCTTGGTTACGTAGTCGATCTGTTCCTTGACGTTCGCTTCACAGCCAACAGGGTGAGCGGTCACACAGATGAAGCCACGAACCCGCGGTTTGATGATCATAAAATTTCTGCCTCTTCCAAGGTGCCGAAGGCCAGTGGTGGCCATTCAACTTCAATCGTACCGGTCTATGACGTCCAAAAAACCGAAGCGTCACGATAGTCGCAAATCTTCTGTTTACAAAATCCAATCCACCCAGCGCAGCCAGGGTTAAAAATTGTGTAAAGCCTTCACAATTTCGCAATATTTAAAACGCCCGACTGAGGGAGAAAGCCCTATCATAAGGAGATTGTTTCATTATGTTTCATGTCTTCGCATCTCTGGGTGCCCGGAGGACTGGAACTCGTGCACCTTCCCCCGCTGGAGTTGAGCTTCATGAGTGCGAGTGTCATCCGCAAGAAAATAGTCTCGGCCGCCTGGGTCATCGGTGTGCTGCTGGTTATTTATTGCTTCCCGGTCTCCACCCTGGTGTTCCTGGGCCTGGTGCTGGTGTGTGGTGTCTATGACTTTTTGCGCAATGGGCTGTACGACCGCAAGACGATCAAGAAATATTTTATCGGCAGTGGCCGCAACACCTGGCTGCTGGCACCGTTCAACACCCTGTTCGACCTGTTGAGCTCGCCTAACCGCCACGTCTACACCATGGCCGACCTGCCACCCGCCTGGCGTGAAGACCTGCAACAGGTGATCAACGATGCCATGGCCCACAAGGACGAAATCATCGGCTACCTGGATGAGCGCATGGCCGAGAAGAAACGCGGCATGTTGTTCTTCCAGTGGTACGGCCAGCCCATCGAGACCACCCTGGACATTCCGAAACTGCGCGAGAAACTGCCGTTCGTGAAAACCATTGGTGTATCGGTGTTCAACGAAAACCGCTCGACCTCCTTTCACTTCGGCCCGCTGCGCATGATGTTCCGCGTGCTCTACAACATGGCCCCGGCACCGCATCACGAGGGCGTCTACATCCAGGTGGGCCAGCACAAACACTACTGGCACGACGACCCGCTGTTTATCTTCGATGACACCTTGATGCATGCCTCTTTCAACAAAAACGATGCCAAGCGTTACTGCCTGTTTATCGATATCGTGCGGCCGACGCCGATCCCCCGGGTGCTCAATGCCGTGATCGCTGGGTTTGCCGGGATGGCCTTTACCCTGCGTCGGGTTTTCTACAAAAACTGGAAGCTGATTCAGTGAGTTCTGCGGCATGATGGTGCTGGACGGTATTTGCACCCGGCCTTGCGCCTGAGGTAAATAACCGTCTCGTGCGACCGAATTCGGCGCCCATCATTCTCAAGCCATCGCGGCCCCTTGCAGGTGCGGTGGCTGCGCTTTCAAGGAATCAGAATGCCCCAACGTCAAGTCATCAATGCCTCCGTCAGCCCCAAGGGCAGCCTCGAAACCCTGTCCCAACGTGAAGTCCAGCAACTGAGCGAAGCCGGCACCGGCAGCATCTACACCCTGTTCCGCCAATGCGCCCTGGCGATCCTCAACACCGGCGCGCACATCGACAACGCCAAGACCATCCTCGACGCCTACAAAGATTTTGAAGTGCGCATCCACCAGCAGGATCGCGGCGTGCGCCTTGAACTGCTGAACGCGCCGGCCGATGCCTTCGTCGATGGCGAAATGATCGCCAGCACCCGCGAGATGCTGTTCAGCGCCCTGCGCGACATCGTCTACACCGAGAACGAGCTGGACAGCCAGCGCATCGACCTGAGCAACTCCCAGGGCATTACCGACTACGTGTTCCACCTGCTGCGCAACGCCCGTACGCTGCGCCCGGGTGTAGAACCGAAGATCGTAGTGTGCTGGGGCGGGCACTCGATCAATACCGAAGAATACAAATACACCAAGAAGGTCGGCCACGAACTGGGCCTGCGCAGCCTGGACGTGTGCACCGGTTGCGGCCCTGGCGTGATGAAAGGCCCGATGAAAGGCGCGACCATTTCCCACGCCAAGCAGAGGATTACCGGCGGGCGCTACCTGGGTCTCACCGAGCCGGGCATCATCGCGGCCGAGGCACCGAACCCCATCGTCAACGAGCTGGTGATTTTGCCGGACATCGAGAAACGCCTGGAAGCCTTCGTGCGCGTCGGCCACGGCATCATCATCTTCCCGGGCGGTGCCGGTACAGCAGAGGAGTTCCTGTACCTGCTGGGTATCCTGATGCACCCAGACAACCGTGACCTGCCGTTCCCGGTCATCCTCACCGGGCCGAAACACGCCGCGCCGTACCTGCAACAATTGCATGCCTTCGTCGGCGCCACCCTGGGCGAAGCGGCCCAGGCGCACTACCAGATCATCATTGATGACCCGGCCGAAGTCGCACGCCAGATGACTGCCGGCCTCAAGGCAGTGAAGCAGTTCCGCCGCGAGCGTAACGACGCGTTCCATTTCAACTGGCTGTTGAAGATCGACGAAGGCTTCCAGCGCCCGTTCGACCCCACCCACGAGAACATGGCCAGCCTGCAACTGAGCCACGCCCTGCCGCCCCATGAACTCGCCGCCAACCTGCGCCGTGCGTTCTCGGGGATCGTGGCGGGTAACGTGAAGGACAAGGGCATCCGCCTGATCGAGCAGAACGGCCCGTATGAGATCCACGGCGACCCGGCCATCATGAAACCGCTGGACGAGTTGCTACAGGCCTTCGTCGCCCAGCACCGCATGAAGTTGCCGGGCGGCGCGGCGTACGTGCCGTGCTACCGCGTGGTGCAATAAGCTAGCGCTGTACCGCCACACATTTGATTTCCACCAGCAGGCCGGGGTGCGCCAGTTCGGACACCCCGATTGTGGTCCAGGCGCAATGCCCACGTGGAAACAGGCGGTTTTTCACTTCACGGAAAACCGCCATGTGCTGGCGCATATCGACGTGATAAGTGGTCATGTCCACCACATCGTCGAACGTGCAGCCGCCCTCTTCCAGCACCTGCCGCAGATTGTCCCAGGCCGCGACGAATTGCGCTTCCGGGTCCTCGATCACCGCCAATCCAACTGTACGCCCGACCTGCCCGGCGCAGTACAACGTCTTGCCGACCTTGACCGCAGGCACGTAGCCGGCGCGCTCGACGATGGGCTGCATGGAGGGAGGGACAATGAGGTGGCGGTCGGTCATGGTTTGTATCTCTTTAAGCCCTGCGGGCGTGGACAGTTCGGACTAGTGTTTTACCTGTTCCGACCAACCCACACCAGATGAGTACCCTATGGACCAACGGATATTGTCCTCTGTCATTCCTTACCCTAAGGTAAGGAATATCACGATGGAGATCTTCAACATGGCTATCGCTACGCTGACTTCAAAAGGCCAAATCACCATTCCTGTCCAGGTCAGGACTGCCCTCGGCCTGGAAACAGGTGATCGGGTTGAATTCGTAGAAATGGAAGATGGGCAGTTTTCCATCATTGCCGCGAGCAAAACGGTGCATGACCTCAAAGGGTTGATCCGCACGCCCGCCAGGACCGTCTCTATCGAAGAGATGAATCAAGCCATCGCAGCGCAGGGGGCAAAAGCCGGATGATCGGGCTGGATACCAATGTGCTGGTGCGCTACGTCACCCAGGATGATCCCGTTCAATCCGCCAAGGCATCCGAGCTGATCGAATCACTGACCACCGCCTCGCCGGGCTTTATCAGCCTGGTCTCCATTGTGGAGTTGGTGTGGGTACTGCAAAGCTGCTACCAGTCGGCCAAAAGTGATGTGGTGATGGTGCTTGAGACCCTGCTGCGTACTCGTGAACTGACCGTAGAGCATGGGGAGATCATCTGGCAGGCGTTGCGCAAGTTTGTGGCGAACAAGGCTGACTTTGCAGACTGCCTGATCGAGCGCTGCGCCCACGCCGCCGGTTGCGAATACACGGCAACCTTCGACCTCAACGCGATCAAGACCACGGGCATGAAGCGGCTGGCCTGAACCCTGGCGTTGCGGCCGCGGGCGGGCTTTGGTACAAACCGTTTTCACCTTGATCGAGAGAAAGACCGACGTGCGCACGCTTCTACTCGCCGCCCTGGCCATGGCCCCCACTCTCGCCCTGGCCGACACCATCACCTGGCCCGATCTACCAGAGACCTGCTTTGTCAGCGGCCGCTCCGCCACCAGCGCGGATGTCGACAGCGGTTGCGCAGCCTTCCTGATCAAGGTGAAGGGCAAGGCGGCGGGGACGCCGATCAAGCTGGATATTCCCCAATACGCGATGCATGTCGACGAAACCACCGGCAAGGAAACCCCAGTGATCCTCATCCAGGCGGAGGAGAACGGCGAGGTCAAGGCCGTGGGCTACCGGGAACTGGGCACCGATCAACTCGGTGCTGCCTTGCTGCGAGAGGTTCGGCTCCTGGGCACCCAGAAGCCTATTTAACGCCAGTTGCCGATGAAATCTGGGCTCAGCGAACCCAGCCACCGCCCTGCCAGTGATACCCATCATTGCGCTGCACCCAATGTGGATGCACGTAGCGATAGCCTTCGCGTACCGGCTCCCAGTGGCCGTGTACAGCCACATAACGCCCACCGTCCCAGCGCCAGTAACCACGCGACCAGACGTAGCCGTAACGCACGGGCGGCTCGACTTCAATCACCTGCACCGGCGGCGGTTGTGGCGCGATGACTTCCACATACTCACGTTGCACCGGCCTGCGCTCGTGCACGACGCGCTCTTGAACACATCCGGATGCCGCGACGACCATGGCCGCCAATGCTGCATAACGTAGCCACATACAGAAACCCTCGGGCGCGAACGCCCAACACTGACACTGGTAAAAAATGCCCCCTTGTTGCAGCCTCGCTCCTGCTTGGCCCTGGAGTATTTTTAACAGGTGGCGTCTGTCAGATTGCTGAACTGCACTCACGGCCATGAAAAAGCCCGCTGACCGTTTCCGGTTCAGCGGGCTTTTTGCATCAGCCTGGCTTACAGCGCCAGGTCAGACGCCGGCTTGCTCGGCTCAGCCGCAGGCTTGGCAGCCTCGGTAGCCTTGGGTGCAGCCATTTGCGGAATCACAGGCGGC
Source organism: Pseudomonas azotoformans (assembly GCF_900103345.1). Classification (NCBI taxonomy): domain Bacteria; kingdom Pseudomonadati; phylum Pseudomonadota; class Gammaproteobacteria; order Pseudomonadales; family Pseudomonadaceae; genus Pseudomonas; species Pseudomonas azotoformans. The sequence goes on along the minus strand of NZ_LT629702.1, from coordinate 6,520,930 downwards.
GTAGGCAGTTGCAGGACTTCGGCGGTGTAGGCCCATTCCTTGGCAACGGCTTCCGGGCTGTCGTTCAGCTTGGTGCCGTAGCTCGGTACGATCTGGTGCAGTTTGGCCTGCCACTCAGGGGTCGCGACCTTGTCCTTGAACACTTTCTGCAGCACGGTCAGCATGATCGGAGCCGCGGTGGACGCGCCTGGCGATGCACCCAACAGGCCCGCGATGGTGTTGTCGGCGGAGCTGACCACTTCGGTGCCGAGTTTCAGGACGCCGCCCTGCTCTTCGTCACGCTTGATGATCTGCACGCGCTGGCCGGCTTGCCACAGGCGCCAGTCGGATTGCTTGGCGTTCGGGAAGTACTCTTGCAGCGCCTTGAAGCGGTCGTCATCGGACAGCATCAGTTGGCCGGCGAGGTATTCGACCAGTGGGTATTCACGAATACCGACTTTGGTCATTGGCCAGATGTTGTGGGTGGTGGTGCTGGTCAGCAGGTCCAGGTACGAGCCTTCTTTCAGGAACTTGGTCGAGAAGGTCGCGAATGGGCCAAACAGAATCACGCGCTTGCCATCCAGCACGCGGGTGTCCAGGTGCGGAACCGACATCGGTGGCGCACCAACCGAAGCCTTGCCGTAGGCCTTGGCCAGGTGTTGCTCGGCAACAGTTGGGTTATCGGTCACCAGGAACGAACCGCCCACTGGGAAGCCAGCGTATTCCTTGGCTTCAGGAATGCCCGACTTCTGCAGCAGGTGCAGTGCACCGCCGCCGGCGCCGATGAACACGAACTTGGCGTCGGTTTCGGTCTTGGTGCCGTCTTTCAGGTTTTTGTAGCTCACACGCCACGAACCGTCGGCGTTCTTGGTGATGTCCTGCACTTCACTCGACAGTTTCAGGTCGAACTTAGGCGTGGTTTGCAGGTGAGCGACGAACTGGCGGGTGATCTCGCCGAAGTTCATGTCGGTACCCAGTGGGCTCCAGGTGGCCGCGATTTTCTGGTTCGGGTCACGCCCTTCCATCATCAGCGGAACCCACTTGGCGATCTGCGCCGGGTCTTCGGAGTACTGCATGCCAGCGAACAGCGGGCTGGCCTTCAGGGCTTCGTAGCGCTTTTTCAGGAACTTGATGTTGTCATCGCCCCACACAAAGCTCATGTGCGGTGTGGTGTTGATGAACGAACGTGGGTCCTTCAGCACGCCCTGGCGGACCTGCCAGGACCAGAACTGACGGGAAATCTGGAACGCTTCGTTGATCTCGACCGCTTTCGGGATCTCAACGTTGCCGTTCTTGTCTTCCGGGGTGTAGTTCAGCTCAGCCAGGGCCGAGTGACCGGTACCAGCGTTGTTCCAGCCGTTGGAGCTTTCTTCGGCCACGCCATCCAGGCGCTCGACCATCTCCATCGACCAACCCGGCTCCAGCTCATTGAGCCAGACACCCAGGGTTGCACTCATGATGCCGCCGCCAATCAGCAGCACATCGACTTTCTTTGCCTCTTCCGCCTGAGCGGAGCTGATCCCCAGCGACAAAGCCAGCCCCAGCAGGGCAGTGTTTACTTTTTTAAACATCAGTAGCACCTATGATAAAACGCCATCCGCCCTACCGCCCCGGATCATGGGCAACCCTCCATCACAGCTGCGCAAGGCAGCACCGCGGGGTTTGCACATTCACGAGAGGGCCGCAGGGTGGGCACACAAGGCCGACGTATCGACCTCACTGTTTATGTCCCTTCTGCGCTGACTTCTTATCATTATTGGCTTCAGCTACCTGGGCGACAGCCAACCGCCGGGACGTATACGGATGTACGTACCCAGGAGAGACTAGACCAGGACGGCGCGCAGAATATCACGGCAAACGGCGTTTATGCGCCGTTTGGCCAATTGACAGCTCTAAATCGCGGCTTTTAACCCGTCGATGTCAAGCGTGGCAGGCGCGACCAGGGGTCACAGGCCTGGAACTCTGACGCAAACGGCTGTTCTAGACACCTTTGCCGCCGCTTGCGTAGCATCAGCGGCTCTCCTTCGTGCGCTCCATCCAACCAGAGTTACCCATGACTATCCAGCAAACACCCGGGCATGTGCTGCCCGCGCGCAGCGCCGCCAAAATGGAAGCGGCCATGGCCGTGGGCGCCTTCGCGATCGGCACCGGCGAATTCGCCATCATGGGCTTGATGCCCGACATCGCCCACAATCTGAATTTGAGTGAACCGCAAGTCGGCCACGCCATCAGCGCCTACGCCCTGGGCGTAATGGTCGGCGCCCCACTGCTGGCCATCCTCGGCGCCAAGCTACTACGCAAACACATGCTGTTGCTGCTGATGGGCCTTTACGCCTTGGGCAACCTGGCCACCGCGTTCACCCCGACCTTCGGCTCGCTGGTGGCCTTCCGCTTTATCAGCGGCCTGCCCCACGGCGCCTACTTCGGTATCGCCGCCGTGGTCGCCTCGAGCATGGTCCCCAACGACAAACGCGCCGGCGCCGTGGCCCGCGTGATGATGGGCCTGACCCTGGCCATGCTGCTCGGCAACCCCATCGCCACCTTCCTCGGCCAACACCTGGGCTGGCGCTCGGCGTTTGCGCTGGTCAGCGTGATTGCCCTGTGCACCATCGCCTTGGTCTGGCAATTCGTGCCCCACCGCCATGACGAACAACGCAGCGACCCGCGCAAGGAACTGCGCGCCTTCACCAAGCCGCAGGTGTGGATGGCGTTGTCGATTGGCGCGATCGGGTTTGCCGGGATGTTCTGCGTGTTCAGCTATTTGGCGCCGACCATGCTGGAAGTGACCAAAGTGTCGCCGCAGTGGATTCCCTTTGGCCTCGCCGCGTTTGGGGCAGGCGGCATCATCGGCAACATCGCCGGCGGCAAGTTGTTCGACCGCCTGCAATTTCGCGCCGTGGGTTGGATCATGGTGTGGTCGATGGCCGTGCTGATCTTCTTCACCTTCGCCGCGAGTTCGCTATGGAGCGTACTGCTGGGTATTGGCCTGGTCGGCACCATGATCGCCATGGCGGCCCCCCTGCAAATCCGCTTGATGGACATCGCCCACGAAGCCCCGAGCCTGGCGGCGGCATCGAACCACGCGGCGTTCAACCTGGCGAATGCGCTGGGACCGTGGCTGGGCGGAATGGCGATTACAGCCGGGTATGGCTGGACCAGCACCGGCTATATCGGCGCGGCTACAGCGCTGATCGGCCTGGGCATCTACCTCATCGCCCGCCGCATGAAGGGCGGCCACTGACGCTCCCGGTTTTGCGCCGATCACAGCTCCAATGTGGGAGGGGGCTTGCCCCCGATGGCAATGGGTCAGTCACCCCCCCAATGACTGCCCCACCACCCCATCAATCATCATGCAACAACCCTGCCCCATACTCCCCATAACTACTCCCCAGCCCACTGCCGCCAAAATTCAACTTGGCGGCTTTGCTGGGGCTATGGTCCCCAAACGCCTGGCATCCGCCTGAAAAACACGGGTCACTGCTCACGCCGGCCGCCCCTGTCGAACACGCGCCCAACAGCAACGTGCCAGCAACCATCACGACTTTAACGAGGTTCGAGATCATGGTTTCAGTTCCCTGTGGAATGGAGGCGCGGAGGTCCTCTCTTGAAGAGGATCGTAGACCGCAAAAGCGCCGGGAATGATGAAACTTTGCTGGGTGACAGGATGGGTTCAGGTTGCCGCCTTGGGGTAAGGCGGCGGGGTTGGGTGTCAGGCGGCAGGTACGACCTGTTCCTGGACTCGGTTGACGAGTAAAGCGCTTAGGTCGATGAGTTGTTGGATGCCAAGGACGATGGCACGGTGCGGGTCCTCGAGATCGAAGGCCAGGGTGGCGGCCATTTGGTTGGCGGACGCGAGGTTTTCGGCGGCGTTGGCCAGGAGGGTTTCGGTGTCGATGTTGGGGCTGACGAGGAACAAGTTGCCGGCTGGGTTTTCGGCGGGAGCACTGTCTTGACCGACATAAGGACTGCGTGATTTGTTAGGCATGGGCGAAGCTCCAAATATTTCCGGGAGTTAAAACGCCTTAGCAATACGGACTTCCACCTCCGGTCGCTGGGTTTGCAGCGACTTGCGGAGGTTAGCGATGGGTGGTCTGAGGGGCAAGCCGAAAGAAGAGTAGGAAGTTTTTCCCGAATGCCCTCAGACCAAATCGATAAAACCACGATGCCCTGAATTGAGGTTAATCGCTTCTGGATACACCTCGCGACGACCTGCTGATTCAAGCCAACGATCCACAGTGTAAGATGCCCACAACCATCCACCATCGAGGTCGCCATGACTGGAATCTCCCTAAACCTGCCGGAAGACCTGTCCAACTCTCTTGCCGACTTGGCCAAAAGCAACGGCCAGACTGCGACCTACCTGGCGATGAACGTTCTTCGCGACTACATCGAGCATGAAAAAACCCTGACCGCCCAGATCGATTTGGCAGTCAAAGAAGCCGACCAAGGCAAATTCGCCACCGACGATCAAGTGGCGGCCATGCGCGCTAGGCGCTGGAGTCGGAATGCGGGTTGAGTGGCTTGAAAAAGCGCTCAAAAATCTGGAAGACGAAGCGAACTATATCGCTCTCGAAAATCCAACGGCTGCTGACGACTTCTCCGATGCCATTTTCGCCAGCATCGACAAACTGGCTCAATTTCCCTCTATGGGTCGTGAAGGCCGGGTCAAAAACACCCGTGAATGGGTAGTACCCAATTGGTCATATCTGATTCCGTATCGGATACGCGGTGATCGCCTGCAAATCCTCGGAGTATTCCATACACGGCAGCGTCCCCGTTCGAAATGGTAGCGCACGCAAATCTCGGCTCCCCGACACCCATCCCTGATAAACTGCCCCCCATTCACCCCGCTGACTCAGACCCCTCAATGCCCCTACAAACCGCCCCCTTCTCCCGCCGTTTTTCCGTCGCCCCGATGATGGACTGGACCGACCGCCACTGCCGCTTCTTCCTGCGCCTGCTCTCCAAGCACGCCCTGCTCTACACCGAGATGGTCACCACCGGCGCGATCCTCCACGGCGACCAGGACCGTTTCCTGCGCCACAATGAAGCCGAGCACCCGCTGGCCCTTCAGTTGGGCGGTAGTGTTCCGGCTGATTTGGCCGCTTGTGCGCGTATGGCCGAAGCCGCCGGCTACGACGAGGTGAACCTGAACGTCGGCTGCCCCAGCGACCGGGTGCAGAATAATATGATCGGCGCGATCCTCATGGCGCACCCTGCCCTGGTGGCGGATTGTGTGAAGGCCATGCGCGATGCAGTGTCGATCCCGGTGACGGTGAAGCATCGCATCGGGATCAATGGGCGGGACAGTTATGCCCAGTTGTGTGATTTCGTCGGGACGGTGAAGGACGCGGGCTGCACCAGTTTTACCGTGCATGCGCGGATTGCGATTCTGGAGGGGCTGTCGCCGAAGGAGAACCGTGACATTCCGCCGTTGCGTTATGACGTGGCGGCGCAGTTGAAGCAGGACTTTCCGGAGCTGGAGATTGTGCTCAACGGCGGAATCAAGACGCTGGAGCAGTGCCATGAGCATTTGCAGGTGTTTGATGGGGTGATGCTTGGTCGGGAGGCTTATCACAATCCGTATCTGCTGGCGGAGGTGGATCAGCAGTTGTTTGGCAGTGAGGCGCCGGTGATCAGTCGGGCTGAGGCGCTGGTGCAGTTGCGGCCGTATATTGCGGAGCATTTGGCCAGTGGTGGTGCGATGCATCACATTACTCGGCATGTGTTGGGGTTGGGGACCGGGTTTCCGGGGGCGCGTAGGTTCAGGCAGTTGTTGTCGGTGGATATTCATAAGGCTGCGGATCCGTTGGCTTTGTTGGATCAGGCTGGAGAGTTGTTGGAGGGGCGGTGAGGGGTTGGGTGTCAATTGGTTAATTTGGAGGCTGACAGGCCGCTTTCGCGAGCAAGCCCGCTCCCACAGTTTTGAGTGCAGGGTGTCAGGGAGTTACTCGGTGACCGGGCTGTTGTGGCGAGCAGGCTTGCCCTGCGTTGGGGCGCGCAGCGCCCCTGATAACTACGACAGCGCTCTCACTGAAAACCTCATCGCCTTACCGGGGCCGCTTCGCAGCCCAACGCAGGGCAAGCCTGCTCACTACAAGAAGCCAGCGCCTACAGGGGGCCGCGTTGGTTGGGGGAACTTGGGTTGAACCTGCCGGCGGTTTTGCCCTCCTATTTAGCACCAAGACAAGGCATTCAAACGATCGTTTTCAGGTAATTGCCCTCGCAAACGATCGAACGCATTTGCGCCCTTGAGCGCCTGCCGGTGCTCGGGTAATGTCATCAGACCCACAGGACAGAGCACGCCCATGACTTCCAAGCTGGAACAACTCAAGCAATTCACCACTGTTGTAGCCGATACCGGCGATTTTTCCACCCTCGCCAAGCTCAAGCCGCAGGATGCCACCACCAACCCTTCCCTGCTGCTCAAGGCGGCATCGATCCCGGCTTATGCCAAGCTGCTGGATGAAGCCGTACAGGACTGCAATGGCGATGTGGGCCTGGCCAGCGACCGTTTTGCGGTGGCGGTGGGTCAAGAGATTCTCAAAGTGGTGCCGGGGCGTATTTCCACTGAGGTGGACGCCCGCCTGTCGTTCGACGAAGCTGCCATCCTCAAGCGCGCGCACCGTCTGATCGACCTGTATGACAAAGCCGGCGTTGGCCGTGACCGTGTGCTGATCAAGATCGCCTCCACCTGGGAAGGCATCCGCGCGGCGGAGAAGCTGGAAAAAGAAGGCATCCAGACCAACCTGACGCTGCTGTTCTCCTTCGCTCAGGCTGTGGCGTGCGCAGAGGCTGGCGTGTTCCTGATCTCGCCTTTCGTGGGCCGTATCTACGATTGGTACAAGAAGGCCAACGGCAACGACTACACCGGTGCTGAAGATCCGGGCGTGCAGTCGGTGACCCGCATCTACAACTACTACAAGGCCAATGGCTACAAGACCGTGGTGATGGGCGCGAGCTTCCGTAACCTGAGCCAGATCGAAGAGCTGGCCGGCTGTGATCGTCTGACCATCAGCCCAGACCTGCTGGAGAAGCTGGCGGCGGATGAAGGCAAGCTGGAGCGCAAGCTGTCGCCGGGGCATGCCGGTGAAGCGCGCGTGCATCTGACTGAAGCGCAGTTCCGTTGGGAGTCCAACGAGGATGCGATGGCGACTGAGAAGCTGGCAGAGGGGATTCGTCAGTTTGCTCGGGACCAGGAGAAGCTGGAGGCGTTGCTGACTGCCAAGCTGTAAGGCAGGCAGTGACAAAAAGGGCGGTTCCCTCGCGGGTACCGCCCTTTTTTATGCTCAACAGATCTGCAGCCTATCTCGATTCAATGTGGGAGGGGGCTTGCTCCCGATAGCAGTGTGTCAGGCACAGATGTTGTGATTGACCCTCAGCAATCGGGGGCAAGCCCCCTCCCACAGTTGGAATGCGGTCAGTGGCGCTCGAGGGCGTTGACGAGGTCGTGGAAGGCTTCGCGGTTGGAATCGTTCAAGCCCATCAGGATCTTGTGCGCTTCCAGCACCTTGACCCGCACGACTTCCTCGGACTGGTCCTGGGACGGCAGGTCGGTCAGGCATTCCGGGCAAGGGATCGGGCGGTCAACGATGTTGAACACCTGGTCGAAGCCCATGGACTGCAACAGACGGGTAATGTCTTCGTGGGTAGTGACGACGGTCGGCAACAGGCCGACCTTCTGCCGAGACAGAATGGACAGCTTGGCCAACAGGCCCAAGGTGGTGCTATCGATGCTGCGGGTTTCGGTCAGATCGATCACGATCGCCGAGAAGTTCAGCGCTGTGAAGATCCGCTCAATCGTCGCATCCAGCGCCGAACACAAGGTCAGGCGCACTTCACCGACAAACTTCAGGACGAAGGTCCCGTCTTGCTCGGCGAATTGGATTCTTCCGGTACTCATCAAAGATTCCTGCTCAACACCAATAGGGCGATATCATCCGGCATCTCCCCTAGCGTGGCCAATCCAAAAACCTGCCGCAGGCCATCCAGGCTGCCGCCCGCCGACTTGACCTTTTGGGGCAAGGCGGCTTCTTTCTCTTTGAGTGTAGGCTCTGGAAGCAGGTCCAGGATGCCGTCGGACATCAGCGTCAGGCTGAAGGTCGGCGGCAGTTCCAGGATATGGTCTTCGTAGGTGGCTTCATTGAACAAGCCTACGGGCAGACCACGCCCTTCCAGGTAACGCACACTGTCAGGAGTGTATAAAACAGGCATCGGCAGGTGACCGCCAATACTGTAGGTCAAAAGACCGGTTTCTTCATCGATCACGCCGCCGACCATCGTCACATGCTTGCCCAGCTTGCAGCTGATCAGGCCCCGGTTGATGTGGCCCAGCACCTCGGAGGGGGTGAACTCCGGCAAGGTGCCATTGCGCTTGGATTCAAACAGTAACCGTGTGGTCATGAACTTCAACAACACGGTGACAAAAGCCGAGGAAGCACCGTGGCCGGACACATCGGCCAGGTAGAACGCCACGCGCCGCTCGTCGACGCGGAAATAGTCGACGAAATCACCCGACAGGTACAGCGATGGGATGATCTGGTGGGCGAACTGGAATTCGTCGATGGTCCACGGGCTGACCGGCAGCATGTTCATCTGTACCTGGCGACCGGCATTCTGGTCTTCCTGGAGCAGGTTGAGGCTGGCTTCAAGTTCGCGGTTGGCGGTTTCGAGCTTTTCGCGGTAGCGCTGGTTTTCCAGCAGCAGGCGAGCCCGGTCCAGCGCACGGCGCACCGAGTGCTCCAGCACGGCCAGGTCTTCCAGGGGCTTGATCAGGTAATCGGCAGCGCCCAGGCGCAACGCCTCGACGGCATCGTTCATCACGCCGGCGCCGGATACGACAATCACGGGCGTCTGCGGGGCGAGCTCGGTCACCTGGCGAATCAACTCCAGGCCGCCCATCTGGGGCATGCGCAGGTCGCAGATCACGAGGTCGGGCTGGTCGCGCTCGAACACCTGGAGACCCTGCTGGCCATTGCTGGCCTGCAGGACGCTGAAGCCACTGTCTTCCAAATAGGCCGCGAGGCTCGCGCGCACTACTTCGTCGTCATCGATTATCAGCAGCGTGGCACTGGTTTTTTGCATGTGGGCAAACGGCGCCAGAATTAGGTTGGCGTAGGTGGCGCGACAATGGCCGGGCTCACGTACTGGATTCGCTTTCTAGCCTCTCTGTCCTACAAAGCATTGGGATTTTTCCCGTGCACAAAGGTAAAGCAGAGGTGCCCTTCTAAGGCGCAGACGGTACTCCCATCCGTCAGGGGTTTCAAGCTCATGCCGATGGTCGCTGGACGTCTTTACACCGCAAATCACCGGGAGTTATAAGAACAGGCACGACCACAACACAAAGTAAGGATGGAACCCATGAGCGAACACGAGCGCGACTACGCCGAAAAACGCGATTTCATCCGCATGCGTGTGGATGCGGATGTATCCCTGATCCATGCAGGGCAGGAAATTGCCGGGGTTTGTGTAGACCTTTCCAGCTCCGGCATGCAAGTGCAGGCACCGCGCCAGTTCAACGTAGGAGACCGGTTGACGGTCCGCATCGATTCGGAGCACGCAGCGCTCAAGGGCCTGGAAGCGGACACCGAGGTGGTGTGGACCAAAACCAGCGGTGACGACCAGCACCTGGGCCTCAAGATCCTGAAAATGCGCTGAAAACCGCGCACAAAAAAGGCGACCACACGGGTCGCCTTTTTTCATTTCAAAACATCACGGCTTAAAAGTCGTCGACGACCTTGCCGTCCTTGACCTTGAACTCGCGGTTCTGCAGGTAAGCGTTGCGGATGAAGGTGTACTTGTCGCCGGTGATCAGCTTCTCGCTGTCGAGCAGGCTGGCACGGGTATCAACGATATTCAGGCCGAAGGTGCTGTTGCGCCAGCCGATATCGTTCATGTAGCGGTACGGCAGGGTGTAGCTGTCCACGTACTTGGAAGGCGCGTCACGCAAGGTGCTTGGACCCAGCAGCGGCAGCATCACGTAAGGACCGCTGCCGACACCCCAGTAGCCGAGGGTCTGGCCGAAGTCTTCGTCGCTGCGTTGCAGCCCCATTTTGGTGCCTACATCGATGAAGCCCAACACGCCGAAGGTGGTGTTCATCAACAGGCGAGCCGTGTCTACGCCGGCCTTTTGGGGCTTGAGCTGCAGCACGTTGTTGGCCAGGTTGCCGACATCGCCGATGTTGCGGAAGAAGTTGTGAACGCCATCCTGGACAAATTGCGGGGTCACGAACTGGTAACCCTGGGCCAATGGCTTGAGCGCGTAGGTGTCAACGGTGTCGTTGAAGGTGAAGATCGGGCGGTTGACGCTTTCCCATGGATCATCTTCCGATGCTGCCTGTGCGGCGAACGGCGCCAGCAGGACAGTGGCACACACTGACAGCTGAGCGAAATAGTGGCTCCAGCGCATAGCTTTTGCTCCTTGAATGGTCTGTCATGGGCGCTATGCCCTGAATGAGGAGGTGAGTATATGACGGAAGTGCCCATTTAGGCAGCTGTAAGGAAACGACACACACAAAATGGACAAAATTCCTACAATTACGCGCCCGTGTCATCCGATTGTCATCCCGCCTCGATAGCGTCACTGCTATTTCAGGGAAGTCGACATGCCGCACGCCGAGATCGCCATCGCCACTGCCCCCGCCTTGACCGCCGTGTTGTTTGGCCTGAGTGGCTGCCTGGTGGACTTTGGTTCCCGGGCGCGCACCGACTTGACCGCCCTGGAGTCGCAGACTACGCCCGGCGCGCTGAAAATCCTGCGCAGCCTCAAGGAACAAGGCGTGCCCTGCGCCTGGCTGGATGAACTCCCCCCCGCTGTCACCACACCGCTGGCCGCCACGCTACCTAACTGGGTCAAGGCGACATCGCCCTCCTCCATTCGCTGGCCCGCCCCGCACGCGTGCTGGCAGGCCCTGATGGAATTGAACATCGACCGTCTGGAAGGCTGTGTATTGGTCAGCGGCGAGCCGCGTCTGTTGCAATCGGGCCTGAATGCCGGCTTGTGGACCATCGGCCTGGCCTCTTGCGGCTCGCTGTGCGGGCTGGCTCCCGAGCAGTGGCAAGCACTGACCGAGCAGCAACGCGAGCACAAACGTGGCAAGGCCACCGTGGCGTTGTATGGGTTGGGCGTGCACTCGGTGATCGATCACCTCGGTGAACTGGGCACCTGCCTGGCAGATATCAGCTTACGGCGCCTCAAAGGCGAGAAGCCCTGATAGAGATCATGCACTGAGGGCGCCGGTGGATTAATCTACAGGTCAGCCCGTAGACCTTTCTCGGCGTGCCGTGGTCTATGCCAGTGCCTATCGATAAAAGGAAACACGTCATGCCTGATCGCAAAAAACTGGAAGAACAGGTCGAGATCCTGCGCGGGCAGTTGGAACAGGAACCGCCGCTGTCGGAAGAAAAGCGTACAGCGCTGGAAGCCTTGATTGCCAAGTTTGAATTGCAACTTGAGCTTGAGCCGGCCACTCAAACACCGAGTATTTCCGACGATGTGAATCAAGCGGCCATCGAGTTCGACGCCGAGCACCCGGTGATTTCCGGGACCTTGCGCAATATCATGAATACGCTGGGCAGCATGGGAATCTAATCTACCCGACATGTGGGAGGGGGCTTGCCCCCGATAGCAGAGGTTCAGACACAGACTCTGTGACTGACACTGCGCCATCGGGGGCAAGCCCCCTCCCACATTTATCTTGCATTAAGCCTATTGGCGGGCCAGGCGTACGTTCTGGAACGCCACATCCTCAGTACTGCGATACGGGTTGATATCCAACCCACCCCGTCGCACATAGCGCGCATACACCGTCAATTTTTCCGGCTTCAGCAGGCGCTGCAAGTCCAGGAAGATGCGCTCCACGCACTGCTCATGGAAGTCCGAGTGCTGGCGAAAGCTCACGATATATTCCAGCAGGCTGGCGTGTTCCAACGCGTGACCACGGTATTCCACCACCACGCTGCCCCAGTCAGGTTGACTGGTGACCGGGCAGTTGGATTTGAGCAGGTGGCTGTGCACGCTTTCTTCGACGATGCGCGAATCATCGCAACGCAGCAGTTCCGGGCGCGGGTGTTCGTAGTTGCTGACGCGGATATCCAGGTCATCGATGCACACACCGGGCAAGGCCATCACGCCTTCAGCCTCGATCTCGGCCAGGCTGCGGATGCGTACGCTCACCGGTTTACCGGCAGCGGCGCTGAGGTCAGTACGCAGGGTGGCTTCCAGGCTGGCCGTATCGGCAAACGCGGTCTGGTTCAGCGAGTTGAGGTACAGCTTGAACGACTTGGACTCGATGATGTTCGGCGATTCTGCCGGGATGCTGAATTCGCCGATGGCCACCACCGGCTTGCCCGACGGCAGCAGCCAGGACAGTTCGAAGCAGTTCCAGAAATCCACGCCCTTGTACGGCAGGGTCTCGGCGCTCAGGCCCAGCTCGGCCCACTTGGCGGCACGCGGGATCGGGAACAGCAACGACGGGGTGTAGGTGGAGATGTATTCACTGGACTTGCCCAGCGGCGAATGTTCGGCTGCGGGATGCATGGCGGAAACCTGGCTAAATAAACCGCGCCAGTCTACCAGCCTTTGCCCCCGCGCCTAAGCGCCAGCGGATCAATCGACGTTGAGCTTGCCGACCATGCCCGCCTGGTAATGCCCCGGCAGGTTGCAGGCAAACTCCAGGCCCGTGGCCTTGGTGAACGTCCAGGTCAGCTCCGCAGTTTTACCCGGCTCGACCAATACGCTATTGGGATCGTCGTGCTTCATCGCGCCATGGCCCATGGCGCTGTGGTCCATATTGCCCATACCAGTGGAGGTGAGCATGCCGCTGGCCTGCATCTGTAGCATTTCCTTCTGGTGCTCGGCATGCATCGCCGCGTCGCCCAGGTTGAATTCGTGGAGCAACTGCCCTTTGTTGACCAGTACAAAGCGCACCGTCTCACCGGCTTTTACATCCAGGGACTTGGGCGAAAAGGAAATATCCTGCAAGGTCACCTCCACGGTACGCGTGGCTTTGCTCGCCGGTGCAGCCTCGCCGAACGCGTAGGTATGAGCGCCCTCAGCCATCGCCTCAGCACTCAACGCCAACAGGCAACCCGCCAACAACAGGGGTGTACGCAACGCCATCTTTTCTCTCCAAAAATGTGTGACCGTCTGGGAAGCACTCTAAGAATGCGCCGCTGCCAGCCAGCTGACTGCTAGATTACAACTTTGTCAGGTTGCCCTCCTGCCCTGGCACCCAAGGTATAAAGCCGTCGTCCACCGTTGCCAAGAGCCGCCCATGAAACTGCTGATCGTCGAAGACCAACCCAAAACCGGCCACTACCTGCGCCAGGGCCTGGCCGAGGCGGGGTTTACCACCGAACTGGTGGCCGACGGCACCAGCGGCCAGCACCTGGCATTGACCGGTGACTACGACCTGTTGATCCTCGATGTGATGCTGCCGGGCCGGGATGGCTGGCAGATCCTTCAAGCCGTGCGCAGCGCCGGCCTGGACATTCCCGTACTGTTCCTCACCGCCCGCGATGCCGTGGAAGACCGTGTGCAAGGCCTGGAACTGGGCGCCGACGACTACCTGGTCAAGCCTTTTGCCTTTTCCGAACTGCTGGCACGCGTGCGCAGCCTGTTGCGCCGGGGCGGCAGCACACCGCAGGAAACCGCGCTGCAACTGGCCGACCTGCGCCTGGACCTGATCCGCCGCCGCGTCGAGCGGGACGGCCAGCGCATCGACCTGACCGCCAAGGAGTTCTCCCTGCTGGAGCTGTTGCTGCGCCGCCAGGGCGAAGTGCTGCCCAAATCGCTGATCGCCTCCCAGGTATGGGACATGAACTTCGACAGCGACACCAACATCATCGAAGTCGCCATCCGCCGCCTGCGCCTGAAAGTCGACGATAACTTCCCCAACAAACTGATCCACACCGTGCGCGGCATGGGCTACGTGCTGGAGGAGCGGGTCAATTGATCAAGCGCCTGTCCCTGGCCAGCCGCCTGGCGTTGCTGTTTGCCGCCTGCACCGCGGTGGTGTCGCTGATCGCCGGTGTGCTGTTCAACCGCGCCAGCGAAGCGCACTTCATCGAGCTGGACCAGCAACAGCTCGACAGCCAGCTGGTGGCGCTGCGCAGTACCTTGCAGGGGGTCGACTCACGGGAAGCCCTAGCCCAGCGTAAGGCGCAACTACGCGCCGAGCTCAGTCGCCAGCCCGACCTGACCCTGCGTATCACCGCCGCCGGCCAACGCTGGCTGGACGATGCCCCCAGCGTCGACTTGCCTGAAGCGCCCGGCCTGCACAGCCTGCAAAATGCCGACACCGACTACCGGGTCTACAACGCACCGCTGCAGACCGGCCAACCCGGCTCGCCGCAACTGACGCTGATGCTCGATATCACCCACCACCAGCATTTCCTGCAGCGCATGCAGCATCTGATCTGGCTCACCGTCGGCCTGTCCGCCCTGGCCACCGCCCTGCTCGGCGCCTGGGCCGCCCGCAGCGGGTTGCGACCACTGCGGCGCATGGGCGAAGTGGCCGCCAGCGTGTCGGCCCACTCCCTGACCCAGCGCCTGCCCCAGCAAAATATGCCGACGGAGCTGGCCGAGCTGGCCCAGGCCTTCAACGCCATGCTCGGCCGACTGGACGACGCATTTCAGCGCCTCTCGGCGTTCTCCGCCGACATCGCCCACGAACTGCGCACGCCGCTATCGAACCTGCTGACCCAGACCCAGGTCATCCTCACCCAGCCACGCCCGCTGGAAGATTACCGCGAGGCGCTGCACAGCAACCTGGAAGAGCTGCAATGGATGGCGCAACTGGTCAATGACATGTTGTACCTGGCCAAGGCCGATCATGGCTTGCTGATGCCCAAGCGCGAGCCTTTGGCGCTGGCCGATGAAGTGGATGCGTTGCTGGAGTTTTTCACGCTGCTGGCGGAGGACAGGCAAATCAGCCTGGTTCGCGAGGGCACGGCCCGTACGACGGGCGACCGAGGGATGTTACGGCGGGCGCTGTCGAATCTGCTGGATAACGCGCTGCGGTTCACCCCGCAAGGTGGCCAGGTGCGTGTGCGTATGGAAGATGGGGTGAGGCTTTCAGTCGAAAACACCGGGGACGGTATTCCAACCGAGTTGCTGCCAAGATTGTTTGACCGATTCTACCGGGCCGATCCGGCACGGCATGAAGGCAGCAGCGAGCATGCGGGGCTGGGGTTGGCGATTACCCAGTCGATTGTGCGGGCGCATGGGGGGAGGATTTATTGTGAATCCGGGGCGGGGTGGACGCGGTTTGCGATCGAGTTGCCTGCTGGAGATTGATGCAAGCTGTACCGGCCCTATCGGGGGCAAGCCCCCTCCCACATTTGAATGTATTCACAGATCAAAGTGTGGGAGGGGGCTTGCCCCCGATGGCGGTCCTGAATATTACGAATATCTCAGCGCATGCGCCGGCTCAATCTTCGCCGCCCGATACGCCGGGTACAGCGTGGCCAAAAAGCTCAACACAAACCCCGCCGTGCAAATCAGCACCACATCCCCACCCTGCAGTTGCGAAGGCAGATTGCTGACGAAATACACGTCCGAACTGAAGATATGCTGGCCGGTGACCCGCTCCATCCAGCCCACCAATTCACTCACATTCAACGCCGCAATCACGCCCAACACGCCGCCGATCAAGGTGCCGACGATGCCGATCACCGTGCCCTGCACCATAAAGATCGCCATGATCTGCCGTGGCGTGGCGCCAATGGTGCGCAAAATCGCAATGTCCGCACCCTTGTCGTTCACCACCATGATCAAGGTGGCGATGATATTGAACGCCGCCACGGCGACGATCATCAGCAACAGCAGACCGATCATGGTCTTTTCCATCTTCATCGCGCTGAACAGGCTGCCCTGGGTGTGGGTCCAGTCATCGGGTTTGTAGCCTTTGCCCAGGCTGGCGGCGATATCCGCCGAAACCTTGGGCGCCGCGTACAGGTCTTTCACCGCCAGGCGCACGCTTTGCACCTGGTTCGGCTGCCAATGCTGGATCTCTGCGGCGTCGGCCATGTGGATCATGGCCATGGAGCCGTCCAGTTCGGCGCCGACCTTGAAGATCCCCACCACGTTCAAGCGCTGCATGCGTGGGGTGATGCCACCCGGTGCAGTGCTGATTTCCGGCACGATCAGGGTCAGCTTGTCGCCCACATTCAGGCGAAAACGCCGGGCGGTGATTTCGCCGACCACTACACCGAATTCGCCGGGTTTGAGGTCATCCAGTTTGCCCTGCACGATATGCTGGGCCACGATCGACACCTTGCCTTCCTGCGCCGGGTCGATGCCGCTGATCTCGATCGGCTGCATCGCGCCTTTGTAGGAGAACATGCCGTCCATCTGTGTGAACGGTACCGCTGCGGTGACTTCCGGATTCTTCATCGCAGCGGCAGCCACGGGCTGCCAATTATCGATCGGGTTCACGCCCACGATAGTCGCATGGGGCACCATGCCGAGGATGCGCGAGCTCATTTCGCGCTGGAAGCCGTTCATCACCGACAACACCACGATCATCGCCAGCACACCCAGGGCAAGGCCGATCATCGAGGTCATCGAGATAAACGAAACAAAACGGTTGCGGCGCTTGGCGCGGGTATAGCGCGTGCCGATGAAAATCGATAACGGTCTGAACATTCGCTTGCACCGCCTGAAAAAATGAAAAAGCCCGGCGCATGAAGCACCGGGCTTGAAACGGGTCAGATGGCGACCAGATGACCTTCCTGCAGGTGCAGCACGCGGTCCATCTGGCGGGCCATGCTCATGTCATGGGTCACCACCAGGAACGCGGTGCGCATCTGGGTGCTCAGTTCCAGCATCAAGTCCTTGATGCCCTGGGCGGTGTGGGAGTCGAGGTTGCCGGTCGGCTCATCGAGCATCACCAGGCCCGGGTTGTTCACCAGGGCACGGGCAATCGCCACACGCTGGCGCTCGCCGCCGGACAGTTCGGCCGGTTTGTGCTCCAGGCGATGGCCGAGGCCGACGCGCTCCAGCAGGGCCTTGGCACGCTGGCGAGCTTCCGGGATCGCGGTCTTGCCGATCAGCAGCGGCATGCACACGTTTTCCAGGGCGGTGAACTCCGGCAACAGGTGATGGAACTGGTACACAAAACCGAGCGAACGGTTGCGCAACTGACCACGGGCCTTCTCACCGAGGGCCGACAGTTCTTCACCGGCCAGCCACACGCTGCCCTGGGACGGCGTATCCAGGCCGCCCAGCAGGTTCAGCAAGGTACTTTTACCGGAACCGGAACTGCCGACGATCGCCACGCGCTCGCCCGGGTGCAGCTCAAGTTGCAGGTTGGACAGCACCACCACCGACTCCGGACCTTCCTCATAGGATTTGCCCAGGTTGCGGCAGCTCAGGATTGCTTTTTCACTCATGCCCGATTCACTCATAACGTAAGGCCTGTGCTGGCTGGGTACGTGCCGCGCGCCAGGCTGGATACAGGGTGGCAAGAAAACTCAGGACCAACGCAGCACCGCCCACCATCAACACGTCCTGGGCCTGCACCTGGGACGGCAAGTAGTCGATGAAGTAGACGTCGGCGTTGAGAAACTTGTGGCCGATCAGGGTTTCGAGGCCGGCGATGGCGTTACTCACGTTCAGCGCCGCCAGGATGCCGACCGCCGTGCCGATCAAGGTGCCAACCACGCCGATCACGGTGCCCTGCACCATGAAGATCGCCATGATCTGCCCCGGCGTGGCGCCGAGGGTGCGCAGGATGGCGATATCGCCCTTCTTGTCGTTCACCACCATCACCAGCGTGGAGATGATGTTGAAGGCGGCCACGGCGACGATCAGCAGCAACAGCAGGCCGATCATGGCTTTTTCCATGCGGATGGCCTGGTACAGGTTGCCGTGGGTACGGGTCCAGTCGCGGGCGTAGTACTGGCTGTCGCCCAAATGCTGGGCGATTTCCCACGAGGTGCGCGGTGCGTCGAACAGGTCGTTGAACTTCAGGCGCAAGCCCTGCACCTGGTCCGGCTGCCAGCGGTGCAGGCGGGCCAGGTCGGTGAGGTTGGTCAGGCCGAGGTAGCCGTCGATCTCGCCAGCGCCGACGTGGAAGGTGCCGACTACGGTAAAGCGCTTCATGCGCGGGAACATGCCGGCCGGGGTCACGGTGACTTCCGGCGCGACGAAGGTCAGCTTGTCGCCCAGGCCCACGCCGAGCTTGGCCGCCGCCTTGTCGCCGATCACGATGCCGAACTCGCCGGGCGCCAGGTCATCGAGTTTGCCCGACAACATGAACTTGTCGATGATCGATACGTTGCGTTCCTGGGCCGGGTCGATGGCATTGAGCAGGATCTTCTGCACCTTGCCGTCATTGGTCAGCAACCCCTGCATCTGGGTAAACGGCGCGACGGCCAGCACCTTGGGGTTCTGCTTGACCTTGGCCGCCAGGCTTTGCCAGTCGCTGATGGGCGCATCGCCCTCGATGGTCGCGTGGGGCACCATGCCCAGCACGCGGGTGCGCATCTCATGATCGAAGCCATTCATCACCGACAGCACCACGATCATCACGACCACGCCCAAGGCGAGCCCGATCATCGAAGTCAGGGAAATGAACGACACAAAATGATTGCGGCGCTTTGCACGGGTATAACGCGTGCCGATAAATACGAAGAGAGGTCTGAACATGTCGGGGCTTGTTCGGAGGAAAAGAAGACGTCCCGGTGGCGGGGTCTGGTAAGCAGCTTTACACTCAGACCATTAACGCTACTTGGGGTTCGCCATGTCGACATTAGATGAAGAAGAACGCCGCGAATACTACCGTATCGACGACATGATCGCACTCCAAATCAAAAGCCTGTCTGCCCCCGAGGCGGCGAGCAAGGAAGTGTTGCTGGATGATTCGCCGCTGTTCAATCTGCTCAGCGAACTGCACCTCAGCGAATTCGAGGCCCAGCACCTGTTGCGCCAGATAAATGAGAAAGATCGTAGCCTGGCCGCCTTCCTCAAAGTACAGAACAAACGCCTGGACCTGCTCAGCCAGATCATGGCGCGCGGCCTGCTGGATGAAGTCGGCGCACCGCAGCCGGTGATCCTTTCCGAGGGCGGTATCGACTTCCAGCATCCCACGCCCCTGTCGCCCGGTGCGCACCTGGCGGTCAAGCTGGTGCTGATGCCACAGGCGCTTGGCCTGCTGCTGCGCGCCCGCGTCACCCATTGCGATCCCAAGGGCACAGGTTTTGACGTCGGCACGGAATTCGAAGCCATGACCGACGCCCAACGCCAACTGCTGGCACGCTATATCCTGCAGAAACAGGCCCAGGAACGACGCCTGGCGCGGGAACAGAGCGACGCCCAAGACACCTGAATTCGTATCACCCCGCCAGCAGACCTGGCGCATAGGAGCAACTGTGACCCTGATTTACGGCCACCGCGGTGCCAAAGGCGAAGCACCGGAAAACACCCTGACCAGCTTCCAGGAATGCCTCAAGCACGGCGTACGTCGTTGCGAACTGGACTTGCACCTGTCCATGGACGGCGAGCTGATGGTCATCCACGACCCGACCCTCAAGCGCACCGCCGACCGGCGCGGCAAGGTCGTCGAGTATTCGGCAGCCGACCTGGTGAAGATGGACGCGCGCAAAGGCGGCCCGGGCTGGGTCAAGCCGTGCCCGATTCCGCGCCTGGAAGAACTGTTCGAGAAGTGCGACTTCGATCACTGGCAACTGGAAGTCAAAAGCGCCTCGCGCACCCGCGCTGCCACTACCGTGCTGGCGATTCGCGAAATGGCCGTGCGCTTTGGCCTGATGGACAAAGTCACCGTCACCTCAAGTTCGCGGGAAGTGCTGAAAGCAGCGGTTGAACTCACCCCGGACCTGTCACGCGGCCTGGTCGCCGAATATGCCTGGCTCGACCCGTTGAAGGTCGCGCAGAACTATGGCTGTGAGATCCTGGCGTTGAACTGGACGCTGTGCACCCCTGAGCGACTGGAAAAAGCCCAGCGCCAGGGCTTGCACGTGTCCGTGTGGACGGTCAACGAACCCGCGCTGATGCGCAGGCTCGCCGACTTCGGCGTAGATAGCCTGATTACAGACTTTCCCGGTTTGGCCACTGCCACCCTCGGGAATTACTGAAATCGGTCTCCCCGGCCGGCTCAGGCCACCGGCCGGAGCCGCTCAAAAAAGCCGGTTGAGGCCGTCGTAGGCCGCTACCCGATAGGCTTCTGCCATGGTCGGGTAGTTGAACGTGGTGTTGACGAAGTACTTGAGGGTATTGAGCTCGCCCGGCTGGTTCATGATCGCCTGGCCGATGTGCACGATCTCCGACGCCTGGTAGCCGAAGCAATGCACGCCGAGTACCTCAAGAGTTTCGCGGTGGAACAGGATCTTCAGCATGCCTTGCGGCTCACCGGCGATCTGCGCACGCGCCATGCTCTTGAAGAACGCCTTGCCCACTTCGTAAGGCACCTTGGCCTTGGTCAGTTCGTGTTCGTTCTTGCCGATCGAGCTGATCTCGGGAATGGTGTAGATCCCGGTCGGCACGTCATTCACGTAGCGCCAGCTGCCATTGTCGACGATGCTGCCAGCGGCCGAACGGCCCTGGTCGTGGGCGGCACTGGCCAGGCTCGGCCAGCCGATCACGTCACCGGCACCGTAGATGTTCGCCACGCAGGTGCGGTAGTTCTCGTCCACTTCGATCTGGCCACGGCTGTTGACCTTGACCCCGATGTTTTCCATGCCCAGCTTGTCGGTGTTGCCGGTACGGCCGTTGCACCACAGCAAGGCGTCGGCCTTGATCTTCTTGCCGGACTTGAGGTGCAGGATCACCCCGTTGTCCAGGCCTTCGACGCGTTCGTACTCTTCGTTGTGGCGCACCGTGATGTTGTTGTTGCTGAAGTGATAGCTCAACGCCTGGGAGATTTCCGAGTCGAGGAAGCTCAGCAACTGATCGCGGTTGTCCACCAGCTCGACCAGTACACCCAGGCCGCTGAAGATCGAGGCGTACTCACAGCCGATCACGCCGGCGCCGTAGATGATCAGTTTGCGCGGGGTGTGGCCCAGGCTCAGGATGGTGTCGCTATCGTAGATACGCGGATGGTGGAAATCGATGTCCGCCGGGCGATACGGGCGCGAGCCGGTGGCGATGATGATGTGTTTGGCCACCAGCTTCTCGACCACGCCGTTGGGGCAGACCACTTCGATGGTTTGCTCGTCGGCAAAGCTGCCGGTACCGAAGAACAGGTCGACGCGGTTACGGGCGTAGTAGCCGGTGCGCGACGCGACTTGCTTGGAGATGACCTTTTCGGCGCTTTTCAGCACGTCCGGGAACGAGAACCAGCGCGGCTCACCAATGGCCCGGAACATCGGGTTGGTGTTGAATTGCATGATCTGGCGCACGGAGTGACGCAACGCCTTGGACGGGATGGTACCCAGGTGGGTGCAGTTACCGCCGACCTGGCGACGGCTATCGACCATCGCCACCTTGCGCCCAGCTTTGGCAGCGTTCATCGCCGCACCTTCTCCAGCCGGGCCGGAACCCAGCACCACCACGTCGTAGTTGTAGACAGCCATGCGTACTCCTCAGAACAGGCCAGGCGTACGGTTGGACGCCGGGCTAAATCATGCCGCGGCCAGCGGTCATGAAGGACAATTTGGCTCAAGTGTGTGAACCGGGGCACAGTCTATATAAGGCTCAACGCCGCGAACATTAACCCTTGGTCGCGTCGTAGGCCAGTATTGCCTCTACTACACGCTCAGGAAATTGCAATTACACTGTCGGCACGCACCTTTGCAGGACGAGCCATTATGCGGCATGTCGCTTTCTGTTTATTACTGATGTTTTCGTTCACGGTGCAAGCCAATGAAGCCGCCCGACTCAAACAGGCAGGTTTCCCCCCGCAGTCTCATGAATTGGCGCTGAAAAACCAGGCAGTACTGACCTATCTCTGGGCCGATGTATACGCCGCGGCGCTGTATGCCCCAGCCGGCACTCCCGCAGAGTCAGCCTGGAAACAGCAAAAGACGCTGCGCTTGGAGCTGTATTACTTTCGCGATATTGATCGCAATGATGTGATCAAGGCCGCCAATACCACGCTGGAGCGCCAGCACGTCAGCGACCGCTTGAAACCCGAAGTGGACAAACTGCATGCCGTCTTTCGCAACATCCATAGCGGTGATCGCTACGCACTGGATTTTCGACCCGGACGCGGCTTGAACCTGGAGATCAATGGGGAAGTGCTGTTCAGCAGCAACGACGATGAGCTGGCGAGGGCTTACCTGGGGATCTGGTTAGCGCCCAAGGGCTTGTCGGAGAGGTTGCTGGAATAAAGACATGTATTGAACTGACGCCATCGGGGGCAAGCCCCCTCCCACACTGGACCGCATTAACCCTGCAGGAATGCGGTTTAAATGTGGGAGGGGGCTTGCCCCCGATGAGGCCCTTCCAGCCAGCACAAAATCCCCAGACACAAAAAAGCCCCGAACCAGTCGGGGCTTTTTTATTCAACGCGGGTGCTTAGCGCGGAAACGCAGGCGGGTTGACCCCAGCCATGTCTTCCATCACGCGAACCACCTGGCAGCTGTAGCCGAACTCGTTGTCGTACCACACGTACAGCACAACGCGGTTGTCCTGGGTGATGGTCGCTTCCGCGTCCACCACACCAGCGTGACGCGAGCCCACGAAGTCGGTGGAGACCACTTCCTGGGAATTGACGAAGTCGATCTGCTTGTGCAGGTCCGAGTGCAGCGCCATGTAGCGCAGGTACTCGTTCATCTCTTCACGGGTGGCGGCTTTCTCAAGGTTCAGGTTGAGAATGGCCATCGACACGTTTGGCGTAGGCACGCGGATCGCGTTACCGGTCAGCTTGCCGGCCAGCTCAGGCAATGCCTTGGCAGCAGCGGTGGCCGCACCGGTCTCGGTGATCACCATGTTCAACGCGGCGCTACGGCCACGGCGATCGCCCTTGTGGAAGTTGTCGATCAGGTTCTGGTCGTTGGTGTACGAGTGAACGGTTTCGACGTGGCCATTGACGATGCCGAACTTGTCATTCACCGCCTTCAGCACGGGCACGATGGCGTTGGTGGTGCAGGACGCGGCGGACACGATCTTGTCGTCAGCGGTGATTTCACCGTGATTAATGCCGTGAACGATGTTCTTCAGCTTGCCTTTGCCCGGAGCGGTCAGGACAACGCGATCAACACCAGGGCAGGCCAGGTGCTGGCCCAGGCCCTCGGCGTCACGCCATACACCGGTGTTGTCCACCAGCAGGGCGTCCTTGATGCCGTACTGGGTGTAATCCACCTCGGACGGGTTCTTCGCGTAGATCACCTGGATCAGGTTACCGTTGGCGGTGATGGTGTTGTTTTCTTCGTCGATGACGATGGTGCCGTTGAACGGACCGTGTACCGAATCGCGGCGCAGCAGGCTGGCACGCTTGGTCAGGTCGTTCTCGGCACCTTTGCGCACCACGATGGCCCGCAGGCGCAGGCCGTCGCCGCCACCGGTTTTTTCGATCAGGATGCGCGCCAGCAGGCGGCCGATACGACCGAAGCCGTACAGCACCACGTCGGTGCCTTTGCGGGCAGCGGCGTTTTGCTGGCCAACCACATCGGCCATTTCTTCACGCACGAACTGCTCGGCGGTACGACCGGCACCTTCCTTGCGGAATTTGTAGGCCAGCTTGCCCAGGTCTACCGAGGCCGCGCCGAGCTTGAACTCGCTCATGGCTTTAAGCAGTGGGAATGTTTCGTGGACGGAGAGTTCGCTGTCGTCGGCAGAGCGATGGCGTGCAAAGCGGTGGGCTTTGAGAATCGCGATGACGGACTGGTTGATCAGGCTGCGGCCATAGATCGAGCTCACCACATTGTTATTGCGGTACAGCTGACCGATAAGCGGGATCATCGCTTCTGCGAGTGCTTCACGGTCGATCCATTCACCAAGACACTGGTCGGGCTTCTGAGTCACGGGAACCTTCCACATGTAGGGGCTGAAAAAAGGGGCTACATTATGCCGCCCGACCGCCCTCGGAGCAATGCGCGTCCCACAACAAAAACCCCTTGCCAAAAAATACCGCCGCGCTACAGCCCAGTAAATACGCGGGTTCCAGAAGGCCGCCAATTGGGAGAGCCGGCCGACTTGTCCGTAACCCTCCTAAACAATCGCGTCTTTCGGCACTACATATTGAGTCAAAACCCGCCATTGTTTGTCTTAGCCACTACATTTCCTACAAACCGTAATAGGCTCAGTCAGCAACTGACAGGCGGCACCTTGGGCCGTTACAATTACCGACTTTGTCGCAACGCTTGGAGCTCAACCTTCCGTGCCCGTTCTGCGTCTACCGCTACTCCCTGCCGAGGCAGGTAAACAGCATTGGGGCAACCTGCCCGGTGCCGCCCTGAGCCTGGCCATCGCCGAGGCTGCCAGCGCAGCCAAGCGCTTTACCCTGCTGCTCACCGCCGACAGCCAAAGCGCCGAACGGTTGGAACAGGAGCTGAGCTTCTTCGCCCCCGATTTGCCGGTGCTGCATTTCCCCGACTGGGAAACCCTGCCCTACGACCTGTTCTCGCCGCACCAAGACATCATCTCCCAGCGCATCGCCAGTCTGTACCGCCTGCCGGAACTGGCCCACGGCGTGTTGGTGGTGCCGATAACAACGGCACTGCATCGCCTGGCGCCGACCAAGTTCCTGCTGGGCAGCAGCCTGGTGCTGGATGTCGGCCAGAAGCTCGATGTAGAACAGATGCGCACGCGCCTGGAAGCCAGCGGCTACCGTTGCGTCGACACGGTGTACGAGCACGGTGAGTTCGCGGTGCGCGGTGCGTTGATCGACCTGTTTCCGATGGGCAGCAAACTGCCCTATCGCATCGACCTGTTCGATGACGAAATCGAGACCCTGCGTACCTTCGACCCCGAGAACCAGCGCTCCATCGACAAAGTGGACTCGATCAAGCTGCTGCCGGCACGGGAATTCCCGCTGCAAAAAGACGCGGTCACCCGCTTCAAGGCGCGCTTTCGTGAACGCTTCGACGTGGACTTCCGCCGCTGCCCGATCTTCCAGGACCTGAGCAGCGGGATTACCCCGGCCGGTATCGAGTACTACCTGCCGCTGTTCTTCGATGAAACCTCCACCCTGTTTGATTACCTGCCCCAGGACACCCAAGTGTTCTCGCTGCCAGGTATCGAACAAGCGGCGGAAAACTTCTGGAACGACGTGCGCAACCGTTATGAAGAACGCCGCGTCGACCCATCCCGTCCTTTATTGCCGCCCGCCGAGCTGTTCCTGCCGGTGGAAGACTGCTTCGCACGCCTGAAAAACTGGCCGCGCGTGGTCGCCAGCCAGCAGGATGTCGACACCGGTGTCGGTCGCGAACGCTTCCCCGCGGGCACGTTGCCCGACCTGGCGATCCAGGCCAAAGCCACGCAACCGCTGGAAGCGCTGTCCAACTTCCTCGCCGACTTCCCAGGCCGCGTGCTGTTTACCGCCGAGTCTGCCGGCCGCCGCGAAGTACTGCTGGAACTGCTCGAACGCCTGAAGCTGCGACCGAAAACCGTCGACAGCTGGCCGGATTTCGTCAAGAGCAAAGAGCGCCTGGCAATCACCATCGCGCCGCTCGATGAAGGCCTGTTGCTGGATGATCCGGCCCTGGCGCTGATCGCCGAGAGCCCGCTGTTCGGCCAACGCGTAATGCAGCGTCGCCGCCGTGAAAAACGCGCCGACGCCAACAACGATGCCGTAATCAAAAACCTCACCGAACTGCGCGAAGGCGCGCCGGTGGTGCATATCGACCACGGCGTCGGCCGTTACCTGGGCCTGCAGACCCTGGAGATCGACAACCAGGCCGCCGAATTCCTCACCATGGAATACGCCGAAGGCGCCAAGCTCTATGTGCCGGTAGCCAGCCTGCACCTGATCGCCCGCTACACCGGCAGCGACGACGCTCTGGCGCCGTTGCATCGCCTGGGCTCCGAAACCTGGCAGAAAGCCAAGCGCAAGGCCGCCGAACAGGTGCGCGACGTCGCCGCCGAGCTGCTCGACATCTATGCGCGCCGCGCTGCGCGTGAGGGTTACGCGTTCGCCGACCCGAAAGCCGACTACGCCACCTTCAGCGCCGGCTTCGCTTTCGAAGAAACCCCCGACCAGCAAACCACCATCGAAGCGGTGCGCGCCGACATGCTCGCACCCAAGCCGATGGACCGCCTGGTCTGCGGCGATGTGGGCTTCGGCAAGACCGAAGTGGCGATGCGCGCCGCCTTCATCGCAGTGCATGGCGGCAAACAAGTGGCGATCCTGGTGCCCACCACCCTGCTCGCCCAACAGCACTACAACAGCTTCCGCGACCGTTTTGCCGATTGGCCGGTGACCGTCGAAGTGATGAGCCGCTTCAAATCGGCCAAGGAAGTGAACGCCGCCGTCGCCGACTTGGCCGAAGGCAAGATCGACATCGTGATCGGCACGCACAAGCTGCTGTCGGATGACGTGAAGATCAAGAACCTGGGCCTGGTGATCATCGACGAAGAACACCGCTTTGGTGTGCGCCAGAAAGAACAGCTCAAGGCCCTGCGCAGCGAAGTCGACATCCTCACTCTCACCGCCACGCCGATTCCGCGCACGCTGAACATGGCCGTGTCGGGTATGCGCGACCTGTCGATCATCGCCACGCCGCCGGCGCGTCGTTTGTCGGTGCGCACCTTCGTGATGGAGCAGAACAAAAGCACGGTCAAGGAAGCGCTGCTGCGCGAACTGCTGCGCGGCGGCCAGGTGTATTACCTGCACAACGACGTGAAGACCATCGAAAAATGCGCCGCCGACCTGGCCGAGCTGGTGCCGGAGGCACGTATCGCCATCGGCCACGGGCAGATGCGCGAGCGCGAACTCGAACAGGTGATGAGCGACTTCTACCACAAGCGCTTCAACGTGCTGATCGCCTCGACCATCATCGAGACTGGCATCGACGTGCCGAGCGCCAACACCATCATCATCGAGCGCGCCGACAAGTTCGGCCTGGCGCAGCTTCACCAATTACGCGGCCGCGTCGGGCGCAGTCACCACCAGGCCTATGCCTATCTGCTGACACCACCGCGCCAGCAAATCACCGGCGATGCGGAAAAACGCCTGGAGGCCATTGCCAATACACAGGACCTGGGCGCCGGTTTTGTTCTGGCCACCAACGACCTGGAAATCCGTGGCGCCGGCGAACTGCTGGGCGATGGTCAGAGCGGGCAGATCCAGGCGGTGGGCTTCACCCTGTATATGGAGATGCTCGAGCGAGCGGTAAAAGCCATCCGCAAGGGCGAGCAACCGAACCTAGATCAACCATTGGGCGGCGGTCCGGAGATCAACCTGCGCTTGCCGGCGTTGATTCCCGAGGACTACCTGCCGGATGTGCATGCACGGCTGATCCTGTACAAGCGCATCGCCTCGGCCACCGACGAAGAAGGCCTCAAGGACCTGCAGGTGGAGATGATCGACCGCTTCGGCCTGTTGCCGGAGCCGACCAAGAACCTGGTACGCCTGACCCTGCTCAAATTGCAGGCCGAGCAACTGGGGATCAAGAAGGTCGACGCCGGGCCGCAGGGTGGGCGCATTGAATTCGAGGCGCAGACCCCCGTGGACCCGTTGGTGCTGATCAAGCTGATCCAGGGCCAGCCCAACCGCTACAAGTTCGAAGGGGCTACGCTGTTCAAGTTCATGGTGCCGATGGAACGTGCCGAAGAACGCTTTAATACCTTGGAGGCGTTGTTCGAGCGCCTCATCCCGAAACCTGCTTGAAGGACGCCCGAATGCGCCTGTTCCGCATGTTGAGCCTGTTGTTGGTGGTCGTGGCACCTGCGGCGTTCGCCGACAGCCCGTACCAGGTGGAAATGATCCTGGTGCGCCAGAACGCTGAACCGGCGATCAACAGCCGCGCCGCCCCGGAAAACTGGGATGCTGGCGCTGCGCGCCTGGGCGACCGGCTGAGCCCGCCGCGCCTGTCCAACATTGTCGATAAGCTGCGCGCCGACTCCACCTATACGGTGCTGCTGCATAAGGCCTGGGAACAGAACCTGGGCGAGCAGCCTGTCAAAGTCGCCATCACCGACGGCCAGGAGCAGTTCGGCCAGTTTCCGATCGAGGGCGTGCTGAGCCTGCAACTGGGGCGTTTTACCGATATCGATGCGAACTTCTGGATCAACCAGTTCGACGCCAACGGCAGCGTGATCGCCAGCGAACACCTGAGCCAGACCGACGTGCGCACCAAGAACAACCAGCTCAACTACCTGGACGGCGGCCACCTGGCGTTGCTGATCAAGATCACCTCGCTGACCGCCAAGCCCCCCAGCGCACCACCGCCCGACCTCCAGGACTGATCCAACGCCATGCCCCTGACGTCGTCGCTGACCAAACCCCTGGCCCCTTCGTGGGCCAATCGCTTTAAAGAGCAGAGCCTTGAGCGAGGGCGGCGCTATGCCCTGGAGAACCGGGTGCGCATCGTCGAATCCGGCGACAGCACCATCATTGCCAGTTGCGAAGGCTCAGGCGGCAACGTCTACCGGCAGACCATTTCGCTGCGCGAATCGGCCAAGGGCACGCTGATCCTGGTGGACAGCCGCTGCACTTGCCCGGTGCACACCAACTGCAAACACATCGCGGCGGTACTGCTCAAGGTCCAGGAAACCCTGGCCTTCCCTGCTGCGGCCCAGGACGCCGAGCTGCTGGAAAAGCTCCAGGCAGTCCTGGAAAACCGCGCAGTGCTGCCACAGGTGGTCATGGAGGACGTGGTGCCCGTGCCACGCCTGTGGATGGCCAGCGTAGAGTTCAGCGCGTTCGAACCGCGCAACGGCAAGATGCAGCGCTATATCCAGCATCGGGCGGCGCTGTCGTTCAACTATTTGGGCAACTATGTCAGCGGGCAGAAAAACGCCGACATCATCGTGCGCCAGGACACCCAGAGCCTGCGCATCAAGCGCCATCCCGAGCTGGAACAGCCGTACCGCGAGCAACTGCGCCTGTTGGGTTTCAAGATCGCCACGCGCCAGAGCAAGGCCCTGCCGGAAAGCGCCGGCGAGCTGTTCGAGATGGTCAATGACAGTGCCTGGCTGACCTTTACCCTCAATGCCACACCGACCTTGCGGGCCGAGGGCTGGGAGCTGCTGATCGATGATGATTTCGGCTTCGACCTGAGCGCCGTCGATGACTGGTATGCCACGGTTGATGAAGGGCCGGAGCGCGACTGGTTCGACCTGGAGCTGGGGATCATCGTCAACGGCGAGCGCCTGAGCCTGTTGCCGATCCTGCTGAACCTGATGCGCTCCCACACCGAGATCCTCAACCCGGAGAAACTGGCGCGGCGCCGCGATGATGAGCTGATCCTGGTGAATATCCCTGGCCTGCCCAATGGGCACGGCCCCATACAAGTTGCGCTGCCCTATGGCCGACTCAAACCGGTACTGGCCACCCTCGGTGAGTTTTATCTACAGGAAGCCGACGCCACCACGCTGCGCCTGGCCAAGGCCGATGCGATCCGCCTTAACCCGTTGGAAGACCTGCCGCTGCAATGGGAAGGCGGCGAGAAGATCCGTAACTTCGCCCAGCGCCTGAGGGACATCAAGGATTTCAGCTGCGTGGCGCCCGAAGGGCTGAACGCGACCTTGCGTCCGTACCAACTGGAAGGCTTGAGCTGGATGCAGTCGCTGCGCCAGCTCGATGTGGGCGGGATACTGGCGGATGACATGGGGCTGGGCAAGACCTTACAGACCCTGGCGCATATTCTCAGTGAAAAAAACGCCGGGCGCCTGGATCGCCCCTGCATGGTGGTAATGCCCACCAGCCTGATTCCCAACTGGCTGGATGAAGCGGCGCACTTCACGCCACAACTCAAAGTGGTGGCGTTGTATGGCGCGGCCCGCAAGAAACATTTTGCGAACCTGCAGGACTACGACCTGCTCCTGACCACCTACGCCTTGCTGCCCAAGGACATCGAACAGCTCAAGGCGCTGCCCCTGCATGTGCTGATCCTCGATGAAGCCCAGTACATCAAGAACCCGTCCAGCAAGGCGGCCCAGGCGGCACGCGAACTGAATGCGCGGCAGCGCCTGTGCCTGAGCGGTACGCCGCTGGAAAACCATCTGGGTGAGCTGTGGTCATTGTTCCACTTCCTGCTGCCGGGCTGGCTGGGTGACGTAAAAAGCTTCAACCGCGATTACCGCGTGCCCATCGAAAAGCGCGCCAGCGACGTACGACTGCAGCACCTCAACGGTCGGATCAAACCCTTCCTGCTGCGCCGTACCAAGGAACAGGTGGCCACGGAGCTGCCGCCCAAGACCGAGATCATCCATTGGGTCGACCTCAACGAGGCCCAGCGCGACGTGTACGAAACCATGCGCCTGGCCATGGACAAGAAAGTACGCGACGAGATCACCCGCAAGGGCGTGGCACGCAGCCAGATCATCATTCTTGAGGCGCTGCTCAAGCTGCGCCAGGTGTGCTGCGACTTGCGCCTGGTCAACGACGCCACCCTGCCCGCCCGCGGCAGCACGTCGGGCAAGCTCGATAGCTTGATGGAAATGCTTGAGGAGTTGTTTGAGGAAGGTCGGCGGATCCTGCTGTTTTCACAGTTCACCTCGATGCTAAGCCTGATCGAAGCCGAGCTGAAACAGCGCGGTGTTGCCTACGCCTTGTTGACCGGCCAGACGCGGGATCGACGCACGCCGGTGAAGGACTTCCAGAGCGGCAAGCTGCAGATTTTCCTGATCAGCCTGAAGGCCGGCGGTGTGGGCTTGAACCTGACCGAAGCCGATACGGTGATCCACTATGACCCCTGGTGGAACCCGGCGACGGAGAACCAGGCGACTGACCGTGCGTATCGCATCGGGCAGGAAAAGCCGGTATTCGTCTACAAGATGATTGCCCGGGGCACGGTGGAGGAGAAAATCCAGCACCTGCAAAAGGAAAAGTCCGACCTGGCGGCCGGTGTGCTGGATGGCCGTACGACCGGGGATTGGCAGTTGGGCAACGAGGATATCGAAGCGCTGTTTGCGCCGTTGCCCAACAAGCAAGAGAAGCGCTGACTTCCAGACCGCTTTCGCGAGCAAGCCCGCTCCCACATTCGACCGAGTTCCAACTTTGGAATGCAGTCAAATGTGGGAGCGGGCTTGCTCGCGAAGGCCGCGCCGCGGTGTTCAGCCAATCAGTTGAGCATCCCGCAACGCTGTCAGCGCCGCCAACCAACGCGGATCCTGCTTGTACTCAGTCGAAGCAACCGCCTGCCCACGCATGCGTGCAATGCGCACAGACGGCGTGACCTTCATGCGCTGCGCCGCACTCAGTGCCAATTCGGCAGCCGCGCGATCGTTGCAGACCAGCCCCATGTCGCATCCGGCCGTCAGCGCCGCTTCGATGCGGCTGGCAGCGTCGCCCACCACATGGGCACCTGCCATGGACAGGTCATCGCTGAAAATCACCCCGTCGAACTGCAACTCACCGCGCAGGATGTCCTGCAACCAGCGGCGCGAGAACCCGGCCGGCTGTGTATCGACTTGTGGGTAGATGACGTGGGCAGGCATGACTGCCGCGAGTTGCTTGCTCAAGCGCGCGAAAGGCACCAGGTCATTGGCGCGGATCTGTTCCAGGCTACGCTCATCATTGGGAATGGCGACGTGGGAATCGGCCTCGGCCCAACCGTGACCGGGGAAATGCTTACCGGTGGCAGCCATACCGGCGCTGTTCATGCCACGGATGAATGCACCCGCCAGCACAGCGGCGCGCTCGGGGTCGCCCTCGAAGGAACGGGTGCCGACCACGGCGCTGCGCTGGTAATCCAGGTCCAGCACTGGGGCGAAGCTCAGGTCCAGGCCCACGGCCAGTACTTCGGTGGCCATGATCCAACCGCACTGCTCGGCCAGGTATTGCGCATTCGGGTTATCCGCCAAGGCGCGCATGGCCGGCAGCCGCACGAAGCCCTGACGCAGGCGTTGTACGCGACCGCCCTCCTGGTCGACCGCCAGCAGCAGGTCCGGGCGCACGGCACGAATCGCCGCGCTCAACTCACGCACCTGGCGCGGGTGCTCGATATTGCGCGCGAAAATGATCAGGCCGCCCACTTCAGGCTGGCGCAGCAGATGGCGGTCCTCGGCCGTGAGCCAAGTGCCGGCAACGTCGACCATCAAAGAACCTTGCAGGGCAGCAGTCATAAACCTTCCTTATAAAACGCACACAACCCGTTGCCCCCACCAGGCACAGTGAGCACAACAGGTTGCGAGTAAATAGCTGAATTCGGCATGGGCCGCTAGCTTAGCGGATGCAAGCGGCTGCGCACACCCGGCAGGGTCAAACCTTGGCGGGGGTTGGCGCGGATTTGCTGCGCGGGCGCAATTGGGCGGCGGCCATCGTCGGGTCGGTCACGCCGGTTTCGGCACGCATGCCGGCAGCCAGGAATGGCACCATCAGGCGCATCACTTGCTCAATTGAGGTGTTGACGCCGAAATCGGTCTCGGCAATCGCCCGCAGCGCCTTGATCCCGGACATGCTGAACGCCGCGGCACCGAGCATGAAGTGCACGCGCCAGAACAGCTCAATCGGTGGAATACGCGGAGCGGCCTCGTTGACCAGCAACATATAGCGACGAAATACCTTGCCGTACATGTCTTCCAGGTAACGCCGCAGGTGCCCCTGGCTCTGGCTGAACGCAAGGCCCAGCAGGCGCATGAAGATCGACAAATCGTTGCCGCTGCGGGGCTGAACCACCAAGGCTTGTTCAACGAGGATTTCCAGCAGTTCTTCGAGGGTCGGCTTGTGATCAGCCTTGCCCTGGCGACGCTCAAGCTCACGGTCGAGACTGGCACAAAACGGCCCCAGGAAGCGCGAGAACACCGCCTGGATCAGGGCCTTTTTCGAGCCGAAATGATAGTTCACTGCGGCGAGGTTGACGCCAGCCTTGCTGGTGATCAGCCGCAATGAAGTTTCAGCAAATCCTTTTTCCGCGAACAATTGCTCGGCAGCATCGAGAATGCGTTCAACGGTTTCCGACTGGGCCATGGCTACTCCGCCTGACAAACACTTGTTTGAAACATACGTTTCAGAGTGTGTCTTGTCAAGCCTGCGAGTTCGTTTTCCGGCCGGGCAGTCATGTATTTCATCGCTATTTAATCACATCACTGCGGGTCTGTAGGCAGCGCTATCTCGGGCTTGCAGGAAGTATGAAGGATGACCGTCCAGCGGAGCGGTAGAAAAGGATGATTGCCAAGCGCAGTTCACTGTATATAATCCCAGTCACTGTATAAAAAGACAGAGCGATCAACATGCTAAAACTGACGCCACGCCAAGCTGAGATTCTGGCTTTTATCAAGCGCTGCCTCGATGACAATGGCTACCCGCCGACACGAGCGGAAATTGCGCTGGAACTGGGGTTCAAGTCCCCCAACGCCGCCGAGGAACACCTCAAGGCCCTCGCTCGCAAAGGCGCGATCGAGATGACCCCCGGTGCCTCACGCGGTATTCGCATCCCTGGCTTCGAAGCCAAGGCCGACGAATCGACCCTGCCGATCATCGGCCGCGTCGCCGCCGGTGCGCCGATCCTGGCGCAGCAGCACGTCGAGGAGTCCTGCAACATCAACCCTACCTTCTTCCACCCTCGCGCCGACTACCTCTTGCGGGTCCATGGCATGAGCATGAAGGACGTGGGCATCTTCGACGGCGACCTGCTGGCCGTCCACACCACACGCGAAGCCCGTAATGGCCAGATCGTCGTCGCTCGAATCGGCGATGAAGTCACCGTCAAACGCTTCAAGCGCGAAGGCAGCAAGGTCTGGCTCCTGGCCGAGAACCCTGAGTTCGCCCCGATTGAAGTGAACCTGAAAGATCAGGACCTGGTGATCGAAGGCTTGAGCGTCGGCGTCATTCGCCGCTAAAGGAGGCATCATGCAGCTCGTCCACACCCCACAACACACACAACTGTCGCTGTTCGAGGCCTTCATGGCCCAACCCCTTGCGCCCCTCCTCAAGGAAACGATCGAAGCGCCCTGGTGCGCCGAGCCTGAGGCGTTCAGTGAATTGTCGTTGCGCGGTGCAGCGGGGAGTTGCCTGAGCCTGCTGGCGCCAATCCTTCGCGAATTGAGCGAAGAGCAGGACGCCCGCTGGCTGACGCTGATCGCCCCGCCCGCCAGCCTGACCCAGGCCTGGCTACGGGACGCCGGTCTCAACCGCGAGCGTATCCTGTTGCTGCAACCACGCGGCGCGCAAAGTGCCCAGCAGTTGACCTGCGAAGCCTTGCGTCTGGGTCGTAGCCATACGGTAGTGAGCTGGTTGAACCCGCTGAATGCCAGCGCCAAGCAGCAACTGATCAGCGCTGCACGTACGGGCGATGCTCAGAGTTTGAATATTCGATTGGGCTAAGGGCCGAGCGGCCTAATCCCTGTGGTACTCGGGCTTGCTGTGGCGAGCGGGCTTGCCCCGCGTTGGGCTGCGAAGCGGCCCCAAAACCAAGCACCGTGGAATACCTGATATACCGCATTAAATCCATCTAGGACTGCTTCGCAGTCCAACGCGGGGCAAGCCCGCTCACCACAACAAGCCCGCTCGCCACAGAAGCCCGATCACCACAGAAGCCAACTCACCACAATAAGCCCGGCCATTATAAAAACCGACCTATCATCTGGTCTCAGTGAAGAACCCTTGGCCCGTCTTCTTTCTCCGGTTCACCTTCTGCCAAGCGCCCCGCCATCTGCACACCCACGCTCAACATGGCTTTAGCCACTTCCACGTGTTGGCCCTGCAGGAACACCTTGGCGTCCTCGGAAAAATCCAGAATGACCAGAGAACCTTCGTCCTCAGCCCGGCGCAGCTCGATTCGGCCGTCAGGCAACTCAACAATTTCCAGAAAGGACGTCGGCATAAAAGTCTGTTCTCCACGAAAGGCCGGGATTATATCAGTCATCCACCCAGCCTCGCAGAGGATCTGAACAGGTTTCTTGACAGCTTGATGAATGGTCGCTATCCAATTCCTACAGAATGATCAGCACTCGTTGAGGCCTTCGCGAAAGCGCAACGCCATTTTTTTCAATTCCTGGCGCCAGCCTTCCAGCTCTTCGCGGCTCAACGGCTTGGGTTCTTCCTCTTCCACCGCAACCGCCACGATCAGCGGCTGGGTCACATCGCCCTTGGGCACGTGCGGAATACGCGGCGGCTGGAACATATCCGCATGCGCCTTGAGCAGGCGTGCAACCCAACTGTCGGGGCTTTGCGCCATTTCGACCAGTTCGGCCAGCTCAGGAATCGCCATCGAATCCAGCACTTCGCGATTCATGATCATTTCCGCACGGGGCGAACCGGCCTGGGGCAGGCGGTAAAACCCGGCGATTTCATGGCACAGGCCCAGTAAGGCGCCATACAGGTGGAACAGCGCAGCCTCACGCCCCGCCTGGACCAGCGCAATGGCATTCATCTCCTTCCCTTCCTCGGCACGGCCAAGGGCTTCCAGGGACAAACCCGCGAAGTAAATTTTCTGATTGGTACGGGTATAGAGTTCGTAGGCCATGACGGCAATCTCCACAACGAATAAACGTGATGCTGGCTGAACAGTTTCACGGATCAGCCGAACCTACTGCAAGTGCAATAAACCGCTG
This sequence comes from Pseudomonas azotoformans, assembly GCF_900103345.1. Classification (NCBI taxonomy): domain Bacteria; kingdom Pseudomonadati; phylum Pseudomonadota; class Gammaproteobacteria; order Pseudomonadales; family Pseudomonadaceae; genus Pseudomonas; species Pseudomonas azotoformans. Next base: position 6,485,391 of record NZ_LT629702.1, on the reverse strand, counting down.
CCTATGCGGGCCTAAAGTCCACTTTCAGAACCAAACAGACCCAAATGTGGGAGGGGGCTTGCCCCCGATAGCGGAGTATCAGTCATACACATGTTGACTGATATGCTGCTATCGAGGGCAAGCCCCCTCCCACATTGGATCTTCAGCGCATCCGCCGGATCAAGCGCCCTGACGCTTGTCCTCGACCTTCCACTTACCACCGTCATAGAACGCTTTCCAACCAGTCGGCTTGCCGTCCACTTCGGACTGCACGTACTGCTCCTTGGTCTTGCGGCTGTAGCGGATCACGGCTGGGCGACCATCCGGGTCCTTCTTCGGCGCTTCGCACAGGAAGTGGTACTTAGGATCGATCTCGTCCTTGTGCGGCACGATCTCCAGCACCAACGGCGCCCGGGTCTCGCGGTTTTTCGGGAACTGGCTCGCAGCCAGGAACAACCCCGAAGCCCCGTCACGCAGGATGTAGGTGTCGTTGACCTTCTCGCACTTGAGCTCCGGCATCTTCACCGGATCCATCTTCGGCGGCGCCGCATCACCACTCTTGAGCAGCTTGCGGGTGTTCTTGCAGGTCGGGTTGGTACAACCGAAGAACTTGCCGAAACGGCCAGTCTTGAGCTGCATCTCGCTGCCACACTTGTCACACTCCAGGCTCGGACCTTCATAGCCCTTGATGCGATAAGTGCCCTCTTCGATCTCATAACCATTGCAATCCGGGTTGTTACCGCAGATGTGCAGCTTGTGCTTCTCGTCCAGCAGATAGGCGTCCATCGCGGTGCTGCAGATCGGGCAGCGGTGCTTGCCACGCAGTACCAACGACTCGGACTCGCCCTCGTCATCGGCGGCGATTTCGTCGCCCGGTACCAGGTTGACGGTGGCCTTGCAGCGCTCTTTCGGCGGCAGGCTGTAACCCGAGCAACCAAGGAACACGCCGGTGGATGCAGTACGAATCTGCATTGGGCGGCCACAGGTCTGGCACGGAATATCGGTCATCACCGGCTGGTTGGCACGCATGCCACTCTCAGGGCTTTCGGCCACTTCGAGTTTCTTCTTGAAGTCGCCGTAGAACTCGTCCAGCACGTTTTTCCAGTCGCGCTCGCCCTGGGCCACGTCATCGAGGTTCTCTTCCATGCCGGCGGTGAAGCCGTAGTCCATCAGGTTGGAAAAGCTCTCGGACAAGCGCTCGGTGACGATATCGCCCATCTTTTCCGAATAGAAGCGACGGTTGTGCAGCGCTACGTAGCCACGGTCCTGAATGGTGGAGATGATTGCCGCGTAGGTCGAAGGACGACCGATACCGCGTTTTTCCATCTCTTTTACCAGGCTGGCCTCGGAGTAGCGCGCCGGCGGCTTGGTGAAGTGCTGGGACGGGTCGAGCTTGATCAGCTTCAGCGTATCGCCCTGGGCCATGTCCGGCAGCACATCATCATCGCCCGGCTTGGCGATCTGCGGCATCACGCGGGTGTAGCCGTCGAACTTGAGGATACGGCCCTTGGCACGCAGCTCGAAGTCGCCAGCGCCCACGCTCACGGTAGTGGACAGGTATTGCGCCGGCAGCATCTGGCAGGCCAGGAACTGGCGCCAGATCAGCTCGTAGAGGCGCTCAGCGTCGCGCTCCATGCCACTGAGCTTGGCAGGCGTGGTGTTGGCGTCTGAAGGACGAATCGCTTCGTGAGCCTCTTGTGCGCCTTCCTTGCTGCTGTAGACGTTCGGCTTCTCCGGCAGGTACTTCTTGCCGAACTCGCTTTCGATATAGGTACGCGCCATGGCGACCGCGTCCACCGACAGGTTGGTGGAGTCGGTACGCATATACGTGATGTAGCCCGCCTCATACAAGCGCTGTGCCATCATCATGGTCTTCTTCACACCGAAGCCCAGGCGGTTGCTCGCGGCCTGTTGCAGGGTCGAGGTGATGAACGGCGCCGACGGCTTGCTGCTGGTCGGTTTGTCTTCACGCTTGACGATGCTGTAGCTGGACGCCTTGAGCTTTTCCAGCGCGGCCATGGCCTGGGCTTCGTTCAGCGGCTTGAAGGCCTCGCCTTTCTCACGGGCCACTTCAAAGCGCACGTTGGCGCCCTTGGCGGTGCCGAGGTCAGCGTGGACTTCCCAGTACTCTTCAGGGATGAACGCACGGATCTCGCGCTCACGCTCTACCACCAGCTTCACCGCAACCGATTGCACACGACCGGCAGACAGGCCACGGGCGATCTTCGCCCACAGCAGCGGCGAGACCATGTAACCCACCACGCGGTCGAGGAAGCGACGCGCCTGCTGGGCGTTGACGCGGTCGATGTCCAGTTCACCCGGCTTGGAGAAGGCTTCCTGGATGGCTTTCTTGGTGATTTCGTTGAACACCACGCGCTTGTAGCGGCTGTCATCACCGCCGATGGCTTCCCGCAGGTGCCAGGCAATGGCTTCCCCTTCGCGGTCCAAGTCCGTTGCGAGATAGATGGTGTCGGCATCCTTGGCGAGCCGGCGCAGCTCCTCGATGACCTTTTCCTTGCCGGGAAGGATTTCATACTTGGCCTTCCAGCCATGATCCGGGTCCACCCCCATACGCGAGACCAGCTGCTTGCGCGCTTTCTCTTTAGGGGTGAGCACCGGACCTTCGCCCGCAGCCGCCTTGCCGCGCTTGGCGGCTGGCTCCTTGCTGGCGCTAGCCGAACCGCTGGTGGGCAGGTCTCGGATATGGCCGATACTCGACTTCACCACGTACTCGTTGCCCAAGTACTTGTTGATGGTCTTGGCCTTAGCCGGGGATTCCACAATGACCAGCGATTTGCCCATGGATCGGAAAATTCCTGAATTCGAGAAGTGAAAGGCAGTTGGCGCCTGTCGCGGCAACGCTATATATAGTGGCAACAAGGTGAGGTCAAGCGCAGCAGTCTGCGCGACCTGCCGTTAATGCCCTGAAAAAAGACTGGGTTCGGCCTGGACCAAAGCAAAGCGCGGGACCTGCTCGCCGTCAACTTCGACGGTCTCCAGAAACATGCTCAATGGGCGTACCCAAAAGCCGTAATCGCCATACAGAGCTTGGTAGAACACCACTTCTTCTTCGGTCTCGGAGTGCCGCGCCACACTGAAAACACGGTACTGCGGACCTTTATAATGCTGGTAGAGCCCTGGTTCGACTTTCATGCTCTGGCCCTCTTACAAAATTTGTTGAAAAAAAATATTAAAAATTCCAAAAAACAAAAACCGGGGCACTGGGCCCCGGCTTCCGTCAACCCAACGCTTAGACGCGTTCGAAGACGGTGGAAATGCCTTGGCCGAGACCAATGCACATGGTTGCAACCCCAAGGTTGCCGCCATTTTGCTTCATCACGTTAAGCAAAGTGCCGGAGATACGCGCACCGGAGCAACCGAATGGGTGGCCCAGGGCAATCGCGCCGCCGTGCAGGTTAACCTTCTCATTCATCTTGTCGAGTACTTTCAAATCTTTCAGCACCGGCAGGGCCTGTGCGGCGAAAGCTTCGTTGAGCTCGAAGAAGTCGATGTCGTTGATGGTCAGGCCCGCGCGCTTCAAGGCTTTTTGTGTGGCCGGTACTGGACCATAGCCCATGATCGCCGGGTCCACACCCGCCACTGCCATCGAACGAATCACCGCCAGCGGCTGGATACCCAGGTCCTGGGCACGCTGCGCCGACATCACGATCATGCACGAGGCACCGTCGGTGATTTGCGACGAAGTACCGGCTGTCACGGTGCCGCCCTTTGGATTGAAGGCAGGCTTGAGCGCCGCCAGGCTTTCCAGGGTGGTGTCCGGACGAATGGTTTCGTCGTAGTCGAACAGTTTCAGGAAACCGTTCTCGTCGTAGCCGTTCATCGGGATGATTTCATCCTTGAACTTGCCTTCCACGGTCGCCTTGTGGGCCAACTGGTGGGAGCGCAGGCCGAACGCGTCCTGGGCTTCGCGGGTAATGCCGTGCATTTTGCCGAGCATTTCCGCGGTCAGGCCCATCATGCCCGAGGCTTTTGCCGCGTACAGCGACATATGCGGGTTAGGGTCGACACCGTGCATCATGCTGACGTGGCCCATGTGCTCCACGCCACCGACCACGAACACATCACCGTTACCGGTCATGATCGCCTGGGCGGCGGTGTGCAGCGCGCTCATCGACGAACCGCACAGGCGGCTGACGGTCTGGCCGGCGGCGGTGTGGGGGATCTGGGTCATCAGCGACGCCATGCGCGCGATGTTCCAGCCCTGTTCCAGGGTCTGGTTGACGCAACCCCAGATCACGTCCTCGACTTCGTTCGGGTCGACCTTGACGTTGCGCTCCAGCAACTTGCTGATCAGGTGTGCCGACATGTCTTCGGCACGGGTGTTGCGGTGCATGCCGCCCTTGGAGCGGCCCATCGGTGTGCGACCGAAGTCGACAATCACCACGTCTCTTGGATTCAAGCTCATAAATATTCTCGCTCTAGTCGTCTGGGCGCTTAACCGAAGAAGCTCTGGCCGTTCTTGGCCATTTCACGCAGCTTCGCGGTCGGGTGGTACAGCGGGCCCAGATCAGCGTATTTGTCAGCCAGGGCAACGAACTCAGCCACACCGATCGAATCGATGTAACGCAGTGCACCACCACGGAATGGAGGGAAACCAATACCGTACACCAGGCCCATATCGGCTTCGGCGGCGGTTTCAACGATGCCGTCTTCCAGGCAGCGCACGGTTTCCAGGCACAGGGCGATCATCATCCAGTTAATGATGTCCTCGTCGGACACCTCACGCTGCTCGTAGATGACGGGAGCCAGCACTTCGTGCACCGACGGGTCGGCGACTTTCTTCTGCTTGCCCTTCTTGTCCGCCTCGTAGGCGTAGAAGCCCTTGCCGTTCTTCTGGCCCAGGCGCTTGGCCTCGTACAGCGCGTCGATCGCCGAGCGGCGGTCGTCTTTCATGCGGTCCGGGAAGCCTTCAGCCATCACGTCGCGACCATGGTGACCCGTGTCGATGCCGACCACGTCCATCAGATACGCCGGGCCCATCGGCCAGCCGAATTTTTCCATGACCTTGTCGATGCGCACAAAGTCCACACCCGCGCTGACCAACTTGGCGAAACCGCCGAAGTACGGGAACAGCACGCGGTTGACCAGGAAACCCGGGCAGTCATTGACCACGATCGGGTTCTTGCCCATTTTCTTGGCGTAGGCAACGGTGGTGGCAACCGCCAGCTCGCTGGACTTCTCGCCACGGATGACTTCCACCAGCGGCATCATGTGCACCGGGTTGAAGAAGTGCATGCCGACGAAGTTTTCCGGACGCTTGAGGGCCTTGGCCAGCAGCGAGATGGAAATGGTCGAGGTGTTGGACGCCAGGATAGTGTCGTCTTTGACCTGGGCTTCCACTTCAGCCAGGACCGCTTGCTTGACCTTCGGGTTCTCGACAACCGCTTCGACCACCAGGTCGACATGGCCGAAATCGCCGTATGACAGCGTAGGGCGAATGCCGTTAAGCACTTCAGCCATTTTCGCAGCGGTCATGCGACCTTTGTCCACACGACCGACCAGCAGCTTGGCGGCTTCTGCCAGGCCTTGCTCGATGCCGTGCTCGTTGATGTCTTTCATCAGGATCGGCGTGCCCTTGGACGCCGACTGATAGGCGATACCGCCGCCCATGATACCGGCGCCGAGTACGGCGGCCTGTTTCACATCGCGGGCGATTTCGTCGTAGGCCTTGGCCTTTTTCTTCAGTTCCTGATCGTTCAGGAACAGGCCGATCAGGCTCTGGGCAGCGGAGGTTTTCGCCAGTTTGACGAAACCAGCCGCTTCCACTTCCAGGGCCTTGTCGCGACCGAAGTTCGCGGCTTTCTGGATGGTCTTGATCGCTTCAACCGGCGCCGGGTAGTTCGGGCCGGCCTGGCCAGCCACGAAACCTTTGGCGGTTTCGAACGACATCATTTGTTCGATGGCGTTGAGCTTGAGTTTTTCCAGCTTCGGCTGACGCTTGGCCTTGTAGTCAAATTCGCCACTGATGGCGCCCTTGATCAGGTTCAGTGCAGCTTCGGCCAGTTTGTCCGGGGCAACTACAGCGTCGACGGCACCGACTTTCAGGGCGTCTTCGGCTTTGTTTTCCTTGCCGGCGGCAATCCACTCGATGGCGTTGTCGGCACCGATCAGGCGCGGCAAACGCACGGTGCCGCCAAAACCTGGGTAGATGCCCAGCTTGACTTCAGGCAGGCCGATCTTGGCGGTGGCCGACATGACGCGAAAGTCTGCCGCCAGGCACATTTCCAGGCCGCCGCCCAACGCGATGCCATTGATCGCGGCGACGGTCGGTACGTTGAGGTCTTCGAAATCGCTGAAAATCTTGTTGGCTTCGAGGTTGCCAGCCACCAGCTCGGCATCGGGCAGCTTGAAGTTGTCGACGAATTCGGTGATGTCAGCGCCGACGATGAACACGTCCTTGCCACTGGAGACGATCACGCCCTTGACCGAAGCATCTGCTTTGATGGTGTCTACGGCCTGACGCAATTCATTCAGGGTTAGACGGTTGAACTTGTTGACGGACTCACCCTTGAGGTCGAATTTCAGTTCGACGATGCCACTTTCAAGAGCCTTAACCGTGATGGCTTTACCTTCGTAAATCATCAACTGATCTCCACGATATGGAAGCTGAACAGTACACATTGGACGCTGGCCTATGGGTTGGACATTGATGAAATCTTCAATGTTCACGCCAATCCGCCAGGCACACCCGCCAACGCGATAGTCGGGATTCTGTATGAGTCGTCTGACAGACAAACGCTCAATTCATACGCCCGTTTGATTTGGGTACGCCACCTTCATCCAATTCCGGGCAATTGTCAATCGCTCCAAAGGCTAGGAAAAACGCGACTTTCCAGTCAGTTCAGAACCCCGCCCCCATACGTGCGCCTCGCCAATATTCAAATATTCACGAAATCAATAATAGAAAAGATGTGGGAAAAGGCTGTACAGAACGGGATATGCGGCTAGGCTAGCCGCAACCAACGATTTACCGGCCTGCCTGGCCAACTCCAGCCCGATGATGATTGTCGGGCTTTTTATTGCTTTGGATTTGGTGGCTGGCGACCCGGAATTCCTGTAGGAGCGAGCTTGCTCGCGAAGATAGTCAACGGTAACGCAGAACATCTGGTTTGACGCGGCGCCCTCAGGCTTTTCGCGAGCAAGCTCGCTCCTACAGAAGGGAGCTGCTTTCAGGCCAGGGCTTTGAGCAGCGCATCGATATCCTTCAACACGCTCGCCTCGCCCTTCTCGCCCCAATACAGGGCGATCATCTGCTTGTCGGCTTCGATCTTGTAGACGTTGTCCGGCAGCGTCGCAAAATGCGGCAACAACTTTTCATCGACGCACACTTCACGCCATTGATTGACCCACACCCCAGGCTCCAACTGCCAATAACACCAGATCGCCGGCGTGCTGCCGCGCCGTGGCCGGCAGTACTGCGCGCAAGGGCTCGGCGGCTCCTGCTTGAGCCAGTGCGGCCACTCCTGGGGCGCCAGTTGCATGGCCAGGCCGATGCGGCGCGCCTCCATGCGCAGGGCCATGCGTCCGCTCTGATGGCGCGACGGGCGCAGCCATGCCAGGGGGCTCAGCACCACCACAAGGATTGACACCACTATCCAGACCGTCATATGTGTACTCCCGAATTTACAGATGAGCGGATTTGATCTGACGCAACCCTATCCGCTTGAAAGCAGCCATACTGAATCTATTGCAGTCCCCCTGGAGGAACGCCTCATGCCCTACCAACATATTCTGGTCGCTGTCGATCTGACCGAAGAGTGCGATCCAGTGATCAAGCGCGCGCAGGAATCTGCATTGGCCAATGGTGCCGTACTGTCACTGGTGCACATCGTCGAGCCCATGGCCATGGCCTTTGGCGGTGACGTGCCGATGGACCTTTCCCAGTTGCAGCAACAGCAATTCGACCAGGCCAAAGAGCGTCTGGACCGTTTGATTCTCAAATACCCGCACCTGAAAAAGGAAGACTGCCACCTGACCTACGGCCAACCACGCCAGGAAATCCACCACCTGGCCAAAGAAAAGGGTTGTGACCTGATCGTGGTCGGTAGCCATGGCCGTCATGGTTTGGCGCTGTTGCTGGGCTCCACCGCCAATGACGTCCTGCATGGCGCGCCGTGCGATGTGCTGGCCGTCAAGCTGGTAAAAGCCCCTTAAGACCGATATAAAAAGCCCGGCGTTCATACGAATGAACGCCGGGCTTTTTTAATGCGCTGAGATCACTCAGGCATCCAACTCAGCCCAACGCTCAACCAACACTTCCAGCTCCTGGTTCAGTTTCTCCAGGGAAGCGATGACCTTGGCCGTTTCCGCCGCTGGGCGCAGGTAGAACCCCGCGTCAGCCATTTGCGCTTCTACCACGGCAATCTGCTGTTCCTTGGCGTCGATATCACCCGGCAAGGCCTCCAGCTCACGCTGCAGCTTGTAGCTGAGTTTCTTCTTGGCCGCCGGCGCCGCTTCAGGGGCCGGTGCAGCAGCAGCGACCACCGGGGCGACGACGGCGGAGGTCAGGTCGGCCTTGCCGGACTTGCTCTCGGTCACGCCCAGCAATCGCGGGGAACCGCCCTGGCGCAGCCAGTCCTGGTAACCACCGACGTATTCACGCACCTTGCCCTCACCTTCGAAGACCAGGGTGCTGGTGACCACGTTGTCGAGGAATGCCCGGTCGTGGCTCACCATCAGCACGGTGCCGTTGAAGGTCAGCAGCACTTCTTCCAACAGCTCGAGGGTTTCCACGTCGAGGTCGTTGGTCGGTTCGTCGAGGACCAGCAGGTTGGCCGGCTTACTGAACAGCTTGGCAAGCAGCAGGCGCGCACGTTCACCACCGGACAAGGCTTTCACCGGGGTACGCGCACGCTGCGGGCTGAACAGGAAGTCGCCCAGGTAGCTGAGTACGTGGCGGCTCTGGCCGTCGATGTCGATAAAGTCGCGGCCTTCGGCGACGTTGTCGATCACGGTCTTTTCCAGGTCCAACTGATGGCGCAACTGGTCGAAGTAGGCCACGTCGATCCGCGTACCCTCCTCCACTTTACCGCTGGTCGGCTGCAGGCCGCTGAGCATCAGCTTGAGCAAGGTGGTCTTGCCAGTACCGTTGGCGCCCAGCAGGCCGATACGGTCGCCGCGCTGCAGGACCATGGAAAAGTCCTTGATCAGGAACGGGCCGTCCGGGTGATGGAAGCTGACGTTCTCCAGCACCATCACCTGCTTGCCCGACTTGTCGGCGGTATCCAGCTGGATATTGGCCTTGCCGGTACGCTCGCGACGCTCGCTGCGCTCGACACGCAGGGCTTTCAGGGCGCGTACGCGGCCTTCGTTACGGGTGCGACGGGCCTTGATACCCTGGCGGATCCAGACTTCTTCCTGGGCCAGTTTCTTGTCGAACAGCGCGTTGGCGGTTTCTTCGGCGGCCAGCGCGGCTTCCTTATGCACCAGAAAGCTGGCGTAGTCGCCGTTCCAGTCGATCAGGCCACCACGGTCCAGTTCCAGGATGCGCGTTGCCAGGTTCTGCAGGAAGGAACGGTCGTGCGTGATGAACAGCACGGCGCCCTGGAATTCCTTGAGGGCTTCTTCCAGCCAGGCAATCGCGCCAATGTCCAGGTGGTTGGTCGGTTCGTCGAGCAGCAGCAAATCCGGCTCGGACACCAGGGCCTGGGCCAGCAGTACGCGACGACGCCAGCCGCCGGACAACTCGGCGAGGGTCTTGTCCGCCGGCAGTTGCAGGCGACTCAGGGTGCTGTCGACCAATTGCTGCAAGCGCCAGCCATCACGCGCTTCCAGGTCTTGCTGGACGTGCATCAGCTTGTTCAGGTCATCTTCGGTGACACAGTTCTGTGCCAGGTGATGGTATTCGGCGAGCAGTGCGCCAACGCCGTCGAGGCCTTCGGCAACCACGTCGAACACTGTCCGTCCGTCGGCCACCGGCAATTCTTGCGGCAATTCGCCGATCTTGAGGCCCGGCGCGCGCCATACGGAGCCGTCATCGGGCTTCTGGTCGCCCTTGACCAGCTTCATCATGCTGGATTTGCCGGTGCCATTGCGGCCGATGATGCACACCCGCTCACCACGGGCGATCTGCCAGGACACCTTGTCCAACAACGGCATGGCGCCGAAAGCAAGGGACACATCGCTGAATTTGAGCAGGGTCATACGCTTCTCCAAAAACTGGGCGCGCATTCTACCTGAGTTAGGGGCTGAGGCGGCCGGGATTTTCTCAGTCGACATACTCTGAGAGACATTTCCGAGGAACTTGAACGAAGCGGCCGTCAAAGCTTTCACCGGCGTCAGGCAAAAGGCTAAGCTAGGGGCAATCAGTGTCGGCGACGCCGGCACTTGTCCAGATTCCTCTGCACGGACGTCTCATGCGCAGTCGCCTTTTCAGCTTTTTATCTTGTCTGCTTCTTTCCGCCACCGCCGTTCAATCCGCCCAGGCCGTGGACCTCACCACCCAACGTCAATACTACGATGAAGCCAAACGCGCCCTGGCCAAGGGCGATACCGGGCCGTACATGCAATACAGCCAGGCCCTGGCCGACTACCCGCTGACGCCCTACCTGGCCTACGACGAACTGACCGCCCGCCTGAAAACCGCGAGCAACCAGGAAATTGAGCAGTTCCTCGCCAAAAACGGTGACCTGCCTCAGGCCAACTGGATGAAACTGCGCTGGTTGCGCTGGCTGGCCGAACGGGGCGACTGGCAGACCTTTGAAAAGTACTATGACCCCAAGCTCAATTTCGTCGAACTGGACTGCCTGCACGGCCAGTACCAGCTCACCCATAATCTGAAGGCCGAAGGCTACAAGACCGCCGAAAAACTCTGGATGACCGGCAAGTCCCAGCCGGCTGCCTGCGATGTCACCTTTGGTCAATGGGCGGCTGACGGCCAACTCACCGAACAGAAGATCTGGGACCGCGCCAAACTCGCCGCCGAAGCGCGCAACTACGCGCTGGCCAACAGCCTGGTAAAAACCCTGCGCACGCTGGGCCCGCAAGGCCGCCTGATGGTAGACGTGGCGCAAAAGCCCGACATGCTCAGCGACCCTTCACGTTTCCTGCCGGCCACCGAGGCCATGTCCGACGCCGTGGGCCTGGGCTTGCGCCGCCTGGCACGCCAGGATCCGGACAAGGCCATGTCCCTGCTCGATGGCTACGCCAGCAGCATGCACTTCTCCCGTGACGAAAAAGTGTCGATCGCCCGGGAAATCGGCCTCACCCTGGCCAAGCGCTATGACCCGCGCGCCCTTGAGGTGATGACCAAGTACGATCCCGAGTTGCGCGACAACACCGTGTCCGAGTGGCGCCTGCGCCTGCTGCTGCGCCTGGCCCGCTGGGAAGATGCCTACCAGTTGACCCGCAAACTGCCACAAGACCTGGCCACCACCAACCGCTGGCGCTACTGGCAGGCCCGCAGCCTGGAACTGGCCGAGCCGAAGAACCCGCAAGCGCTGGTCCTGTACAAGCACTTGGCGCAGGAGCGTGACTTCTACGGTTTCCTTGCTGCCGATCGCTCCAAGGCCCCGTACCAGTTGAAGAACAAACCCCTGCTGATGAGCCAGGCGCTAGTCAACAAAGTGCGCAACACCCCGGGCGTACGCCGCGCCCTGGAATTCTATGCACGTGGCCAGGTGGTCGATGGCCGTCGTGAGTGGTACCACGTCAGCCGTCACTTCAACCGCGACGAAATGGTCGCCCAGGCCAAGCTGGCCTACGACATGAAGTGGTACTTCCCGGCCATCCGCACCATCAGCCAGGCGCAGTACTGGGACGACCTGGACATCCGCTTCCCGATGGCCCACCGCGATACCCTGGTGCGTGAAGCCAAGGTGCGCGGCCTGCATTCGAGCTGGGTGTTCGCGATCACCCGCCAGGAAAGCGCCTTCATGGACGACGCGCGCTCCGGCGTCGGCGCCAGCGGCCTGATGCAGCTGATGCCCGGCACCGCCAAGGAAACCGCACGCAAGTTCAGCATCCCCCTGGCCTCCCCGGCCCAGGTGCTGGACCCGGATAAAAACATCCAGCTCGGCGCCGCCTACCTGAGCCAGGTGCACAGCCAGTTCAACGGCAACCGCGTGCTCGCCTCCGCCGCCTACAACGCCGGCCCCGGTCGTGTACGCCAATGGCTGCGCGGTGCCGACCACCTGAGCTTCGATGTGTGGGTGGAGAGCATTCCGTTCGACGAAACCCGCCAGTATGTGCAGAACGTGCTGTCTTATTCGGTGATCTACGGGCAGAAGCTCAATTCACCGCAGCCGTTGGTGGATTGGCATGAGCGGTATTTTGATGATCAGTAACAGGAGAAGCTTCAAGCGGTAAGATTGAAGCTTCAAGAGAAATGCCCGCATTGAGAGATGCGGGCATTTTTTATGGGGCAGCTGGGCGTTCGCTTTGCACAGCTTCGGCTAAAGCCAGGTTCAACGCCTGCAGCATGAACTCAACGAACGGCGTCGCTTCTGCTTGCTGGTCGGCTGCCGACAGCGCGGCGTAGTAAGCATCCTGTTGTTCCCGAATCACCGCTTCCACCGGCAGGTAAGCCAATACAGGACGCCACTGGCTAAGAATCAACGTTTGCCAGAGTCGCCCCATCCGCCCATTACCGTCGGCAAATGGATGGATAAACTCGAATTCATAATGAAATACGCAACTGGCGATCAACGGGTGCCAATTGGAAACAGCCAGCCATTGCAGCAAATCGTCCACTAAGTGTGTGACACGGCTGGCGGGCGGCGCCATATGAACCAATTGCTCACCACGATAGATGCCGACTCCTGACTGGCGGAATCGACCCGCATCATCGATCAATCCAAACATGAGCAATTCATGCGCCTTGAGCAAGTCAACTCGATCGCTCGGGCTCCACTGCGTCATAGCCTCGTAAGCGGCAAATGCATTGCGCACTTCCTGGATTTCCCGAGGCAGGCCCAACACGCGTTTACCCTCCAGAACGGCAGTCACTTGCTCGACGCTGAGGGTATTGTTCTCGATAGCCAGCGAGGCCTGGATGGTGCGAATGCGATTGCCACGCCTGAGCTGAGGCGTCTGGCGATTATCATCACCGACTGAAAGTTGACCTATCTGCTCACTGATATCGGCTACCAAGGTGAGCATCTTTGTAGTCAGGGTCAACGGAGGTTGATAACGGCTCATGTCCTCATCCAGCTCAATCACGAAAAAACACATGATGCCTCAAGGGCCCCGCATTGCGCAGCTTCAATCAACTTCCACCCCATCACTGAACTGCAACGCCGCCAACCTTGCATACAACGCATTGCTCGCAATCAACTGCTGATGCGTTCCCACTGCCACCAGCTTGCCCTGGTCCATCACGGCAATGCGGTCAGCATTCTTCACCGTGGCCAGTCGATGGGCGATCACCAGGGTGGTGCGCCCCTGCATCAATTGCGGCAGCGCTTGCTGGATCAGGTGTTCACTCTGCGCATCCAGGGCGCTGGTGGCTTCGTCCAGCAGCAGGATCGGCGCGTCCACCAGCAACGCCCGGGCGATGGCCAAGCGCTGGCGTTGGCCACCAGAGAGGCCCATGCCGCCGTCGCCCAGGTGGGTCTGGTAACCGTCGGGCATTTGCAGGATGAAGTCGTGGGCGTGAGCAATACGCGCCGCCGCCTCAACCTGTTGCTGGGTGGCCGTCGGGTTGCCGTAACGAATGTTCTCTTCAACGCTGCCAAAGAACAGCGCCGGGCTCTGGGACACCAGGGCGAAGTGGCGGCGCAGGTCCATGGGATCGAGTTCAGTCAGCGGGTGGCCTTCGATGAGGATTTGGCCTTGCTGGGGGTCGTAGAAGCGCAACAGCAGGTCGAAAATCGTCGATTTGCCCGCGCCGGATGGGCCGACCAACGCCAGGGTTTCGCCAGGGTTGATGGTCAGGTTCAGGCCGTCGATGGCATAGCTGTCCGGCCGCGAAGGGTAGGAAAAGCGCAGGTCCTGCAGTTCCATGCGCCCGCTGACCCGTTCCGGCAACTGGACGGTGCCGGCGACCGGCGCCTGGATGTCGTTGCTCGACTGCAGCAACTCGCCAATGCGCTCGGCGGCACCGGCGGCACGTTGCAGTTCGCCAAGCACCTCGCTGAGGGTGCCGACCGCACTGCCGACGATCAGGCTGTAGAACACAAACGCCGCCAGCTCACCGCCGGATATGCGCCCGCTGATCACGTCCATGCCGCCGACCCACAACATCACGCCCACGGCGCCGAGCACCAGCATGATCACCAGGGTAATCAGCCAGGCACGTTGGGTGATGCGCTTGCGCGCGGTGGTGAAGGCGTCTTCCACCGTCACGGCGAAGCGCTGTTCGTCCTGCACCTGGTGGTTGTAGGCCTGCACCGTCTTGATCTGGCCGAGGGTCTCGGACACATAGCTGCCCACATCGGCGATCCGGTCCTGGCTCTGGCGCGACAAGCTGCGCACGCGCCGGCCGAAGATCAGGATCGGCGCCAGCACCAGCGGCAGCGCCACCACCACGATGCTGGTGAGCTTGGGGTTGGTGACAAACAGCAGCACGATGCCGCCGATGACCATCAAGGCATTGCGCAGGAACAACGACAGCGAGGAACCGATCACCGATTGCAGCAGCGTAGTGTCAGTGGTCAAGCGTGACTGGATTTCCGAACTGCGATTGTTCTCATAAAAGCCCGGATGCAGGTAGATCAGGTGATTGAACACCTGCCGGCGGATATCCGCGACCACCCGCTCGCCGATCCACGACACCAGATAGAACCGCGCAAACGTGCCGACCGCCAGGCCCAGCACCAGGATCATGAACAACCCGATGGACTGGTTGAGCAAGTGCGGCGATTGGGTCATGAACCCCTGGTCCACCAGCAGACGGATGCCCTGCCCCATGGACAAGGTGATACCGGCCGTGACGATCAGCGCCAACAGGGCGCCAAGCGCCTGCCAGCGGTAAGGCGCGATGAATCGACTGGCCAGGCGAATCGCACGGCGTTGACGGACTGAGAACATGGAGGGCATCACCGATGAGGAGTCTGTACACCTACATGGGGGGAACTTGGGCGAATAGCAATGAGTCAGGTTAATTATGCCCGCCGATGCTGATCCCTAGAGGCTATCGGTCTAACCCCTGGCTGGAAATCTGTATTGGTTTCTGGTGGACTGAGTGTTCGAACCGCTGACCTGGCAGGGAGTTGTAACAGCCTGGTCACGCGCGGGCTTTAGAGTAGGTACACAACCTGATGAGGAGACAGGCCATGACCTTGCAGAACAGCAGCGATGCCAAGATTGAAGTGATCCGCCAACCGCAGCAGTTGCCTTGCTCGTACATTGACGCCCAAGGCCGCGAAGTGCAGATCACCGAAGAGATGATCCAGCAAGCGTGCAGCGAACTGGAACAGCGACTGGTCAAGCCTGCCCAGCAAGGCTGAAGCGCCCACGCTCTTTCAAACCCGGCCCTGGTGGCCGGGTTTTTTATTCGGTCTCTAAACCGCTTCGGCGCCCAACGCGGACACGATGTTCGACAACACGGCCGACTCACCCAGGATGCGCACCTTCAAACCATCGACCTCGCGGCGCTCGGGGTAGTGCTTGCGCAGCAGGTCAAACGCCTTGCGCTGCTCGTCCACCGTTCCTACAAGGCTGCGGCGGAAATCCGCATCATCACGCCGTGGGTCGTACACGCTGCGGCACAGCGTCGCCAGCGCCCATGCCGGGTCGGTAGAAGCATTCAGCTGCACCTCGGCCAACCACGGCGGTGGCAGCAAATCACGCAATTGAATGCTCGGCTCCTGGCCCAGGTGCGCGCAGTACGCCTGATAGATCTGCGCCGTACCGCGCTGCTTGCCGTCGAGGCTGTAGCCAGCGATATGCGGCGTGGCCAGCACGCACAGGTCAGCCAGGTCGACGTCCACTTCGGGCTCGCCCTCCCACACATCCAGCACCGCTTGCAGGTCTTCGCGGTCCAGCAACACCTCACGCAGGGCGGCATTGTCGACCACCGGGCCACGGCTGGCGTTGATCAACCAGGTGCCGGGCTTGAGCTGTTCAAGGCGCTGACGGTCGAACAGGTGCCAGGTGGAGCCGTTGCCGGACTTGGTCAGCGGTGTGTGCAGGCTGATCACATCGCATTGCTCGACGATCTGCGCCAGGCTGACGTAATCGCCGTCTTCGGCGATCTGCCGGGGCGGGTCACAGACCAGCACGTTCCAGCCCAGGCCCTTGAGTACCTTGACCAGCCGCCCGCCGACTTCACCGGCGCCAACCACGCCGTAGGTGCGCTGGTTAAGGTCGGCGCCTTCGATCTCGGCCAGCGTCATCAGGCTGCCCAGCACATAGTCCACCACGCCACGGGCGTTACAGCCGGGGGCACTGGACCACTGGATACCGGCCTGTTTGAAGTAGTCGAGGTCCAGGTGGTCAGTGCCGATGGTGCAGGTGCCGACAAAGCGCACGTTCGTGCCATCAAGCAAGGCACGGTTGACGTTGGTCACCGAGCGCACCAGCAATACATCGGCCTGCTCGACCGTGGCACGGTCAATGGAACGGCCAGGCACGCGGCGAATCTCACCGAAACCCTGGAAGAAGGCATCGAGCAGCGGAATATTTTCGTCGGCAACAATCAGCATGGCAGGCTCCTTAGGCGGACCCGCAGTGTACAGGGATCGCAGCCCTCGCTTACAAATCGCTAACACAGGTTTTTTCCTGACCGATGCGTCAACGCGTAGAATCCGCTGTCCTTGCGCTTGCCTCGACTGGACACCTGTACGTGAACACTGCCACCGCCACCCTTACCCGCCCCGCCCGCATTCGCCGGGAAGTGCGCGGCCTGCTGACGCTCGCCCTGCCGATCATGATCGGCCAACTGGCCACCACGGCGATGAGTTTTGTCGATGCGGTGATGGCCGGACGCGTCAGCCCGCAAGACCTGGCGGCAGTGGGCCTGGGCAACTCGATCTGGATTCCGGTGTACCTGCTGATGACCGGCACACTGCTGGCGACCACGCCGAAAGTTGCACAGCGCTACGGTGCGGGCCAGTTCAGCGCGATCGGGCCGTTGGTGCGACAGTCGTTGTGGCTGGCCGTGGTGGTCGGCATCACGGGGGCGCTATTGCTGCTCTGCGCCGAACCGATCCTGCATGCGATGAAGGTCGAGGCCGACCTGATCGCGCCGTCCATGGGTTACCTGCATGGCATTGCTGCCGGCATGCCGGCCATTGCGCTGTATTACGTACTGCGCTGTTTCAGCGATGGCCTGGGCCGCACGCGACCGAGCATGGTGATGGGCCTGTGCGGCCTGGCGCTGAATATTCCGCTGAACTACATCTTCATCTACGGTCACCTCGGCCTGCCGGCCATGGGGGGTGTGGGATGTGGCTGGGCCACGGCCATTGCGATGTGGGTGATGATGCTCGGCCTGGCCGGCTGGACCCGTTGGGGCCCGGCTTACCAGAGCAGCGAATTGTTCAAGCGCTTCGACTGGCCGCAATGGGGAGTGATCAAGCGTGTACTGGGGATTGGCCTGCCGATTGGCATCGCGATTTTTGCCGAATCGAGCATCTTCGCCGTCATCGCCTTGCTGCTCGGCAGCCTGGGGGCCACGGTGGTGTCCGGCCATCAGATCGCCCTGAACGTCAGCTCGCTGGTGTTCATGATCCCCTACTCCCTGAGCATGGCCGTCACTGTCCGCGTGGGCCAGGCCCTGGGCCGCGGCGAACCGCGTGAAGCGCGCTTCGCCGCCGGTGTCGGCATGGGCACTGCGCTGGCGTATGCCTGCCTGTCGTGCAGCCTGATGCTGGTCTTTCGCGAACAGATTGCCGCGATCTACACCCCGGACCCGATCGTCATCCACCTGGCCTCCACGCTGATCGTGTTTTCAGCGCTGTTCCAGTTCAGTGATTCGATCCAGGTCACTGCCGCCGGCGCCTTGCGTGGCTACCAGGACACCCGTGTCACCATGGTGCTGACCCTGTTCGCCTATTGGGGCGTGGGCCTGCCGGTGGGTTATGCCCTGGGCCTGACCGACTGGCTCGGCGAACCGAGCGGCCCGAGCGGCTTATGGCAAGGGCTGATCGTGGGCCTGAGCTGTGCGGCGGGGATGCTGCTGGTGCGCCTGGCGCGCAGTGCACGCCGGCGCATCCGTGCAGATAAAGCGCAGGGTTAAGCAGACTTCTTGCGGATCCAGTACAGGTACGTACCGGCCTGTTCCTGCTGATCCACCAGTTCGTGGTCCAGGAACACACAGAACTTGGGAATATCGCGGCGCGTGGACGGGTCGGTCGCGATCACCTTGAGCAAGCCGCCGGGCGGCAGGTCACGGATGTGCTGGTGCAGCATCATCACCGGCTCCGGGCAGTTGAGGCCGGTGGCGTCGAGGGTGGCGTCGACGGGCAAATCGAGGTTCATACATCACTCCTGAAACGGATGCCGCTCCAAAGGTGGGAGCGGGCTTGCCCGCGAAGACACGGGCACATTCAACATTAGTTTCGACTGTTATACCGCTTTCGCGGGCAAGCCCGCTCCCACAGGGGTCCTGTGGTGATTTCAACTGTTCAGCGAGCCTTGGGTTTCTTCGCTGTTTCCAATCGACGCAAATGGCAGGTCACTTCCTCACGGTCGTGGTACAGCTGCTTGCAGCCGATCTCCACGCGAATGCCACGCGCCTTGAAGCCGTCCTCAATGCGCTCCAGCAAGCGCTTCACTTCAGCGTAGCGTTGCTTCATCGGCAACTTCAGGTTCACCACCGCCTCGCGGCAATGCCCCTCGCCGATCCAGGTTTCCAGCAGCGCGGCGTTGCGCGCCGGTTTCTCGACGATGTCGCAGACCATCCAGTCCACTGGCTGCTTGGGCACGAAAGTGAAGCCGTCGGCCATCAGGTGCTGCACCAGGCCGGTGTCCATCAGGCTTTCGGCCATGGGGCCGTTGTCGATGGCGGTCACCAGCATGCCACGGTTGACCAGTTGCCAGGTCCAGCCGCCCGGCGCTGCGCCGAGGTCGACGCCGGTCATGTCGCCGTGCAGGCGCTCGTCCCACTGGTCGCGGGGGATAAAATGGTGCCAGGCTTCTTCCAGCTTCAAGGTCGAGCGGCTGGGCGCTTCGCGTGGGAACTTGAGGCGCGGGATACCCATCGGCCACATCGCCGAGTTGTTCGACTCGGCCAGGCCCATGAACACTTCGCGGCCGCTCTTGAAGGTCAGCAACAGGCGCGGCTTGCTCGGGTCGTCGACCAGCTTGCCGGCGTTCAGCAGGGCCTTGCGCAGGTGCACTTCGAATTTCTTGCAGAAGTTCGACAGTTCCTTGCCGTCGTTGGTGTCGACCATCTCCAGCCACAGGCTGCCGCACACCGGGAATTCACGCAGGTGGGCGAGGATCACGCTGATGCGGTCGGTTTCCGGCAGGTCGATGAATACCCCACGCGCCCACTGCCTGGGGAAGATCAGCTCGGCAAAGCGCTGGCCGTGCATCAGGCGCTGGGCGCCGTCTTCTTCGGTGCAGACGAATTCGGCGCAGGCGCTGCCGGTCTTGGCCTTGGCGTAGCCGGAAACGTTCAGGCGCGCGGCGTGTTCCGCGATCTCGGAACAGACTTCGCCTTCAAAACCCGGGCGGCAGTGCATAAAAAGGGTGTTCATCAATTCTCCAAGTGAATCAACCGACCTTGCGCTGTCGCAATGCCTGTCATGAAAACCCGCGCATGATAACGGACTTCGGAACCTTGGACTTAACGATAGAGTCCAGTTATTAGCCTGCTAATGAAAACAGGGCTAAGTTGATAGCTCTGTTCGTCCCGTCAGGTCCGTAGCCGTGCGGACCATAAGGAGTCGTGTCATGTCATCGCTTGATAGCCTGAGAACCCTTAAAACACTGCAAATCGACAACAAGACCTATCACTACTTCAGTTTGCCCGAGGCCGCCAAGAGTCTGGGTGACCTGGACAAGCTGCCGATGTCGCTCAAAGTGCTGCTGGAAAACCTGCTGCGCTGGGAAGACGACAAGACCGTCACCGGCGCCGACCTCAAGGCCATCGCAGCCTGGCTCAAGGAACGCCAGTCCGACCGCGAGATCCAGTACCGCCCCGCCCGGGTATTGATGCAAGACTTTACCGGCGTACCCGCCGTGGTCGACCTGGCCGCCATGCGCGCCGCCGTGGCCAAGGCCGGGGGCGATCCGCAGCGCATCAACCCGCTATCGCCCGTGGACCTGGTAATTGACCACTCGGTGATGGTCGACAAGTTCGGCAACGCCGACGCCTTTGAGCAGAACGTCGACATCGAAATGCAGCGCAACGGCGAACGCTACGCCTTCCTGCGCTGGGGCCAGAGCGCCTTCGACAACTTCAGCGTGGTGCCACCGGGCACCGGTATCTGCCACCAGGTCAACCTCGAATACCTGGGCCGCACCGTGTGGACCAAGGACGAAGACGGCCGCACCTATGCGTTCCCCGACACGTTGGTCGGCACCGACTCCCACACCACCATGATCAACGGCCTCGGCGTACTCGGCTGGGGCGTGGGCGGGATCGAGGCGGAAGCGGCGATGCTCGGCCAGCCGGTGTCGATGCTGATCCCGGAAGTGATCGGCTTCAAGCTCACCGGCAAACTGAAAGAAGGCATCACCGCCACTGACCTGGTGCTGACCGTGACCCAGATGCTGCGCAAAAAGGGCGTGGTGGGCAAGTTCGTCGAATTCTACGGCGACGGCCTGGCCGACCTGCCGTTGGCGGACCGCGCCACCATCGCCAACATGGCCCCGGAATACGGCGCCACCTGCGGTTTTTTCCCAGTGGATGAAGTGACGCTGGACTACCTGCGCCTGTCCGGGCGCCCGGCAGAAACCGTGAAGTTGGTCGAGGCGTACACCAAGGCCCAGGGCCTGTGGCGCAACGCCGGCCAGGAACCGGTGTTCACCGACAGCCTGGCCCTCGACATGGGCAGCGTCGAAGCCAGCCTGGCCGGGCCGAAGCGCCCACAGGACCGCGTAGCCCTGCCAAATGTGGGCCAGGCCTTCAGCGACTTCCTCGACCTGCAATTCAAACCCACCAACAAGGAAGAAGGTCGCCTGGAAAGCGAAGGCGGCGGCGGGGTTGCCGTGGGCAATGCAGACCTGGTGGGCGAAGCCGACTACGAATACGACGGCCAGACCTATCGCCTGAAAAACGGCGCCGTGGTGATCGCCGCGATCACCTCCTGCACCAACACCTCCAACCCCAGCGTGATGATGGCCGCCGGGCTGGTGGCGAAAAAGGCCGTGGAAAAGGGCCTGACCCGCAAGCCCTGGGTGAAAACCTCGCTGGCCCCCGGTTCCAAAGTAGTCACCGACTACTACAAGGCGACTGGCCTCACCCAGTACCTGGACAAGCTCGGCTTCGACCTGGTGGGTTATGGCTGCACCACCTGCATCGGCAACTCTGGGCCGTTGCCGGAACCTATCGAGAAAGCCATCCAGAAGGCCGACCTGGCCGTGGCGTCGGTGCTGTCCGGCAACCGCAACTTCGAAGGCCGGGTGCACCCGCTGGTGAAAACCAACTGGTTGGCATCGCCGCCCCTGGTCGTCGCGTATGCCTTGGCCGGCACCGTGCGCATTGATATCAGCAGCGAACCGCTGGGTAACGATCAAGACGGCAAGCCGGTGTACCTCAAGGACATCTGGCCGAGCAGCAAAGAGATCGCGGACGCTGTGGCCCAGGTCAGCACCGGCATGTTCCACAAGGAATACGCCGAGGTGTTTGCCGGTGACGCGCAATGGCAAGCCATTGAAGTGCCGCAAGCTGCGACCTACGTGTGGCAGAAGGATTCCACCTACATCCAGCACCCACCGTTCTTCGATGATATTGCAGGGCCCCTGCCGGTGATCAAAGACGTCACAGCCGCCAATGTGCTGGCCCTGCTGGGCGACTCGGTCACCACTGACCACATCTCCCCGGCCGGCAATATCAAGACCGACAGCCCTGCCGGCCGCTACCTGCGCGAACAAGGCGTAGAGCCGCGCGACTTCAACTCCTATGGCTCACGCCGTGGCAACCATGAAGTGATGATGCGTGGCACCTTTGCCAACATCCGTATCCGCAATGAAATGCTCGGCGGTGAGGAAGGCGGCAATACGCTGTACATCCCCACTGGCGAGAAGATGCCGATCTACGACGCCGCGATGAAATACCAGGCGTCGGGCACGCCATTGGTGGTGATCGCCGGCCAGGAATACGGCACCGGCTCCAGCCGTGACTGGGCAGCCAAGGGCACCAACCTGCTGGGGGTCAAGGCGGTGATTGCCGAGAGCTTCGAGCGTATCCACCGCTCCAACCTGGTGGGCATGGGCGTACTGCCGTTGCAGTTCAAGCTGGATCAGAACCGCAAGTCGCTCAAACTGACCGGCAAGGAGAAAATCGACATTCTCGGGCTGAGCGATGTGGAGATCGTGCCGCGCATGAACCTGACGCTGGTGATTACGCGGGAGGATGGCACTACGGAGAAGGTTGAGGTGCTGTGTCGGATCGATACGCTGAATGAGGTGGAATACTTCAAGTCGGGCGGCATCTTGCACTATGTGCTGCGCCAGTTGATCGCCTCTTAAGCAACACTGCAAAACCAATGTGGGAGCGGGCTTGCTCGCGAATGCGGTGGATCAGTCAAGCATGCATCGACTGACACTCCGCATTCGCGAGCAAGCCCGCTCCCACAGTTTTGACTGCGTTTCAGATCAGCCGAACAGCCACTTCCACAGCAGGACCAATACGACAACCGCCAGCACCGGCCGCGCAATGCGGTAAGCCTTCGGATGCTTGCGCTTCCACTGCTTGACCACACCACTGAACTTGTCGCTGAAGGTCTTGCTCCAGGCATACGCCTGGTTGATCCCGCCTACGCGCTCGTCATCCAGGTTCTGCGGCGCAGTCGCGCGGCCCAACTGCTTGCTGACCCAGCGGTTGACGCGGGTCATCAGGCGGTTGCTCAGGGGGCGTTCGATATCGCAGAACAGGATCACGCGGGTCTGCTCGGTTTCGTTCTTGACCCAGTGCACGTAGGTCTCATCGAACATCACGTCTTCACCGTCGCGCCAGGCGTAGACCTGGCCGTCGACGAAGATGCGGCAGTCGTCGGAGTTCGGCGTGGACAGGCCCAGGTGATAACGCAGGGAACCGGCAAACGGGTCGCGGTGCGGGTTGAGGTGGCTGCCGCCCGGCAACAGGGCGAACATCGCACCTTTCACATTGGGAATGCTGCTCACCAAGGCCACGGTTTTCGGGCACAGCGCCTCGGCCGATGGCAGCGGTTTGTCGTACCACTTGAGGTAGAAACGCTTCCAGCCTTTCTTGAAGAACGAACCGAAACCGGCGTCGTTGTTCTTTTCGGCGGCGCGGATATAACCCTCGTCGAACAGGTGCATGGCCTCTTCGCGGATCACTTCCCAATTGTCCTTGAGCACGTCCAGTTCCGGGAACTTGCTGCGGTCCAGGTAGGGCTTGGATGGCACGGCCGAGAACAGGTACATCAAGGCGTTATACGGGGCGAACAGCGCCGAATGGTTGACGAACTGGCGCAACATCGGCAAACGCGCCTTGCCGCGCAGATGCACATACAGCGTGCTGCCGATAAACAACGCCAGCACCGACAGCTTGGCGGCCAAAGAAAAGGTCATGCAGCAACTCCTGGAAATAAGCGCCTGGCCAACAGCAGACGTAGCAGCCGGCCATGATAAACACTTGGGCCAGTATGCAGAAGGCCCAAGGTATTGGCGCTGACATACATCAAGCCTGGTTTTCCTGCTCGGTAAACAAATCGCTGAACAGCATGCTCGACAGGTAGCGCTCACCGGAGTCCGGCAGGATCACCACGATGGTCTTGCCCTGCATTTCCGGCTTCTCGGCCAGGCGCACGGCCACAGCCATCGCCGCGCCGCAGGAAATACCGCACAGAATCCCCTCTTCCTGCATCAGGCGCAGGGCCATGGCCTTGGATTCGTCGTCGGTCACCAGTTCCACGCGGTCGACCATCGACAGGTCGAGGTTCTTCGGCACAAAACCGGCGCCAATACCCTGGATCTTGTGCGGGCTGGGCTTGATCTCTTCACCGGCCAGGGCCTGGGTGATCACCGGCGACACGGCCGGCTCGACGGCCACCGACAGGATCGGCTTGCCCGCGATGTTCTTGATATAGCGCGACACGCCGGTGATGGTGCCACCGGTGCCCACGCCCGCCACCAGCACGTCCACGGCGCCATCGGTGTCGTTCCAGATTTCCGGACCGGTGGTTTTCTCGTGGATGGCCGGGTTGGCCGGGTTTTCGAACTGGGCCGGCATGAAGTAAGTGGCCGGATCACTGGCGACGATTTCGCCGGCTTTTTCGATAGCGCCCTTCATGCCCTTGGCCGGTTCAGTCAGCACCAACTCAGCGCCGAGGGCCTTGAGTACCTTGCGCCGCTCGATGCTCATGGATGCCGGCATGGTCAGCAGCAGCTTGTAGCCACGGGCGGCGGCGACAAACGCCAGGCCGATGCCAGTGTTGCCGGAAGTGGGTTCGACGATGGTCATGCCCGGCTTGAGTTTGCCGGTGCTTTCGGCGTCCCAGATCATGTTGGCGCCAATGCGGCACTTCACCGAGTAGCCCGGGTTACGCCCTTCGATCTTGGCCAGGATGGTCACGCCACGCGGCGCGATCCGGTTGATCTGCACCAGGGGCGTATTACCGATGGAGTGCGCGTTGTCTGCAAAGATGCGGCTCATGACGGGTCCTATTGGCGGTATTCAGGAAGGCAACAAGGGTATGCCTCGTGCCGCCAAGCGTCCAGTCGGAGGAACGTTGCACGTGTTACGGGAGTCAATCGCCTACCTGTATGGAGAACTGACTGATGAAACGTCGCTACAGCTGGCCACTATGGACCGTTGCCGGATTGCTGGTGGTACTGGTCGCCTTGAGCATTGCCCTGCCCTATCTGGTGCGCAACTACTTGAATGACAAGCTCGCCGACATGGGCGACTACCGCGGCCAGGTCACCGACGTGGACCTGGCTTTGTGGCGCGGCGCCTACAGGATCAACGGCCTGGAGATCATCAAGGTCGACGGCAAGGTGCCGGTACCGTTCGTCAAGGCGCCGCTGATCGACCTGGCGGTGAGCTGGCACTCGCTGTGGTACGACCATGCGGTGGTGGCCAAGGTGCTGTTCATCAACCCCGAGGTGAACTTCGTCGACGGCGGTGCCAACAAGCAGGCGTCCCAGACCGGTAAAGGCACCGACTGGCGCGAACAGTTGAGCAAGCTGGCGCCCATCACCCTGGATGAGGTACGCATCGAAGACGGCAAGATCGCCTTCCACAACTTCAGCTCCAAACCTCCAGTCAATCTCAATGCAACGTCGGTCAACGCCAGCTTCTATAACCTGACCAACGTGGTCGACGTCAAAGGCAAACGCGACGCCCGCTTCGACGGGAAGGCCCTGCTCCAGGGCCAGGCGCCGCTGGAAGCCAGCGCCACCTTCGACCCGCTGAGCAATTTCGAAAACTTCGAATTCCGCTTCCGCGCCAAGGACCTGCAGCTCAAGCGCATGAATGACTTCGCCTCGGCCTACGGCAAGTTCGACTTCAAGGCCGGCACCGGCGATGTGGTGATCGAAGCCCAGGCGGACAAAGGCCAGTTGACCGGCTATATCAAGCCATTGCTGCGTGATGTTGAAGTGTTCGACTGGCAGCAGGACGTGGAAAACAAAGACAAGAACATCTTCCGCTCGATCTGGGAAGCCGTGGTCGGTGCCAGCGAAACCGTGCTGAAAAACCAGAGCAAAAACCAGTTCGCGACCCGCGTCGAACTCAGTGGCAGCGTGCACCAGCAGAATGTCAGCGCGTTCTCCGCGTTTTTGGCGATTTTACGCAACGGCTTTATCCAGGCGTTCAATGCGCGGTACGAACAGCCCAAGCCCAGCGCTGACTAAATGTGGGAGCGGGCTTGCTCGCGAAGGCGGCGTGTCAGTCAGCGCAAATGTTGACTGAACAACCGCATTCGCGAGCAAGCCCGCTCCCACATGGGCACGAGTACAGATTCAGGTCGTGACCGGTCATTCAGAGACTGAATAACCCGCGTGCGTTCACAGTCGCCGGGGCTGCGCGGTATAGTCCCGGCATTGATGAATGCGAGGAAGCACCGATGAAGTTCGAAGGCACCCAGGCCTATGTGGCTACCGATGACCTGAAACTGGCCGTCAACGCCGCCATTACCCTGGAACGGCCGCTGCTGGTCAAGGGCGAACCGGGCACCGGCAAGACCATGCTCGCCGAGCAGTTGGCCGAGTCCTTCGGCGCCAGGCTGATCACCTGGCATATCAAGTCCACCACCAAGGCCCACCAGGGCCTGTACGAGTACGACGCGGTGAGCCGCCTGCGCGACTCGCAACTGGGCGTGGACAAGGTGCACGACGTGCGCAACTACCTGAAGAAAGGCAAGCTCTGGGAAGCGTTCGAGTCCGAAGAGCGGGTGATCCTGCTGATCGACGAAATCGACAAGGCCGATATCGAGTTCCCCAACGACCTGCTGCAAGAACTCGACAAGATGGAGTTCTACGTCTACGAAATCGACGAGACCATCAAGGCGAAAAAGCGCCCGATCATCATCATTACCTCCAACAACGAAAAAGAGCTGCCGGACGCGTTCCTGCGCCGCTGCTTCTTCCACTACATCGCCTTCCCCGACCGCACCACCCTGCAAAAGATCGTGGATGTGCACTACCCGGACATCAAGAAAGACCTGGTCAGCGAAGCGCTGGATGTGTTCTTCGACGTGCGCAAGGTGCCCGGCCTGAAGAAAAAGCCCTCCACCTCCGAACTGGTCGACTGGCTCAAACTGCTGATGGCCGACAACATCGGCGAAGCGGTGCTGCGCGAACGCGACCCGACCAAGGCCATCCCGCCGCTGGCCGGTGCGCTGGTGAAGAACGAGCAAGACGTGCAGTTGCTGGAACGTCTGGCGTTCATGAGCCGTCGCGGTAATCGCTGATGTTGCTCAACCTGTTCAACGAGATGCGCGCCGCCAAGGTGCCGGTGTCGGTGCGCGAGCTGCTCGACCTGATCAACGCGTTGAAACAGCGCGTGACCTTCGCCGACATGGACGAGTTCTACTACCTGGCCCGGGCGATCCTGGTCAAGGACGAGCGGCATTACGACAAGTTCGACCGGGCCTTCGGCGCCTATTTCAACGGACTGGAAAAGCTCGATGACCACCTGCAGGCGCTGATTCCCGAAGAGTGGCTGCGCAAGGAATTCGAGCGCTCGCTGACCGATGAGGAGCGCGCGCAGATCCAGTCCCTGGGCGGCCTCGACAAGCTGATCGAGGAATTCAAGAAACGCCTGGAAGAACAGAAAGAACGCCACGCCGGCGGCAACAAGTGGATCGGCACCGGCGGCACCAGCCCGTTTGGCTCCGGCGGCTATAACCCCGAAGGCATTCGCGTCGGCGATGCCGGCAAGCGCCAGGGCAAGGCCGTCAAGGTGTGGGACCAACGCGAGTACAAGAACCTCGACGATCAGGTGGAACTGGGCACGCGCAACATCAAGATCGCCCTGCGCCGCCTGCGCAAATTTGCGCGCCAGGGCGCAGCGGAAGAACTGGATATCGACGGCACCATCGACCACACCGCTCGCGACGCCGGGCTGCTGAATATCCAGATGCGCCCGGAGCGGCGCAACACCATCAAGCTGCTGTTGCTGTTCGATATCGGCGGCTCGATGGATGCCCACGTGAAGATCTGCGAAGAACTGTTCTCCGCGTGCAAGACCGAGTTCAAGCACCTGGAGTACTTCTACTTTCACAACTTCGTGTACGAATCGGTGTGGAAGAACAACCAGCGCCGCACCTCGGAACGCACCTCGACCCAGGACCTGCTGCACAAGTACGGCGCCGATTACAAAGTGATCTTTATCGGCGATGCGTCGATGGCACCGTACGAAATCACCCAGGC